>JAPULD010000202.1 GCA_027295365.1 Planctomycetota bacterium | reverse complement strand
TGAACAGCGAACTGGGCGAAGGCTTCCAGACCGAAACGCCTCCCATCAACACGGGAGCATGGGGCAAGTTCGCCGCGATGCTGGTGAAGTTGAAAGGCGTGATCGAATAGACGAAGCCTTCAAGAGGACGGCACTCGACCTGGTTCCAAACGCCCCCTGCAGCTCCTCCCCCCGGAACCGGAGGCTGCACCTGCTGGTAAATCTGTTGCATGTACATGCAGTTGAACTTGAAGAAGTCGATCAATTCGCAACTCGCGTCGATCTCAGCCTGGTGGCAGGTCTTGGACTGATTGAGCATCGTCGAGGCGTTGAACGTCTTCCGCCAGGGACCTGCCAGCAGATCCGCGGCTTTCAGAAAGATCGCCGCCCTTGCTTCATAAGGCATCCTCGACCAATCATGCTGGGCCTCGACCGACGTTCGGATCGCCTCAGCGACCTCTTCTGGCCCAGCTTGGTGCACCTTGGCCAGCACATGCCCATGATCATGGGGTACGACCGCGTCTACCGTGATCCCGGTCCGCACTTCCTGGCCCCCGATAATGAGGGGGATTTCGATGGGCTCGGAACCAAGACGCTTGAGCTCGGTGTTCAGTGTCTTCCGCTCGAGTGATCCGGGCAGAAACCCCAGCACGGGTTCGTTTTCGGGAACGGGAATGGTGGGTATGGCGTTTGGCATCGCCGCGGCTCCTGGGCAAGGGTCGAGGAAGTTCGAAAAGTGGGTCGCATTGTATGAAGGGAAATCAGTTTGTCAGTCATTTCCAATTGCGACTGATGACTGTTCTCTCCTGATGGACTTCGATACACTAGCTGCTTAGTCGATTCTGAAATACCCCCCATGGCCAAAACCTCCCCCACCTCGACGATCAGTTCCCTGGCTTTCGAGCAACCCGTGATCGAGCTCGAAAAGCAAATCCTCGCGCTTGAACAGCGTGAGGACGCCGAGCTTTTCGCCGAGGAGCGGGCCAGCCTACAGGCCAATCGCGACAGCATGCTGGCCAAGGTCTACACGGATCTGGGTCCCATGGATACAGTTCGCGTCGCCCGACATCAAGAAAGGCCCCAGACCTCCGACTACATCGGTCTTATCTGCCGGGATTTTCGCGAGCTGCATGGCGATCGGAACTTTGGAGACGACCCGGCCATCATCACCGGGTTCGCGCGGATCGGCACCCATAAGGTCATGTTGATCGGCCATCAGAAAGGCAAGAGCGTTCCAGAGCGGGTCGCCTGCAATTTCGGGTGTGCGCATCCCGAGGGCTATCGCAAGGCCCTGGTCAAGATGAAACTCGCTGAAAAATTTGGCCTGCCCGTTGTCACGTTCATCGACACGATCGGGGCCTTCCCGGGCATCAAGGCCGAGGAGCGGGGCCAGGCCGAGGCCATTGCCATGAACCTGAGGGAAATGAGCCGCCTCAAGACCCCCATCATCTGCATCGTGATCGGTGAGGGTGGATCAGGCGGCGCTCTGGGAATCGGCGTGGGCGATCGAGTCGCCATGCTTGAATACGCCTGGTACTCCGTCATCTCCCCCGAGGGTTGTGCGGCGATCCTCTGGAAAGAGGCCAACGAGAAAACCAACAACGCCGCGGCAAATGCCCTGGCCCTGACGGCCCGGGACAATCTCGCCAATGGCCTGATCGATGCCATTATCCCAGAACCATTAGGTGGAGCTCATCGGGATCCCGAAGCAACCGCAGCGAACCTGCAAAGCTGGATCGAAGAGCAATTGAGGCAACTGAAAAGGTTCAAACCTCAGAATCTGGTTCAGCGTCGCTACGAAAAATTCCGGAAGATTGCCGCCATCACGGGGGGTTGATCTGAGGAATATTTGAGGGCAGCTCATAAGCTAAGGGGAATCACAAATAGCTTCAAAATCTCGTTCGATTGACGATTCAGGGATTCAGCCATATCATAGGCGGAATCCGAACCAAGCCTATGCGGTAAACCTCTGGTTTTTATGGAGTTACCGCTACTGAGTGGGAAAGGCAAGGCTGTGGCCAAGAAGACGACTCGCAAAAAAACTGCTTCTAGTACTTCCTCCAAGAAGAAGACGACCACGAAGAAGAAGGCTTCCTCGTCTATGAAGAAGCCCTCTGCCAAGAAGGCTCCCACCAAGAAGAAGGTGAGCAAGACTTCACCCAAGAAGAAGCCCGTCACGAAAAAGAAGACTTCGAAGAAGGCCGTCACCACAAAAACGACGCCAAAGAAGACTTCCAAGAAAAAGACGGCAAGCAAACCCGTCGCAAAGAAGAGCCCGGGCAAGAAGCCCGCCGCCAAATCATCACCGCAGAAGACGACGACTCCAAAAACCACGTCTAAGAAGACCTCGCCCAAGAAGACCACGCCGCCGACAACTGAGGCCAAAACGACCCCGAGGAAAACGGTTGAATCCAAGGCGGGCGTTCCCAACAAGATCCCGAAGGGTCGATCCGTGGTCGAAGTCGCCACCGCGACAGCCGCCAATGATCAGGGATACGTCATCATCAACGGTCGTCGAGTCCGCATGATCTCGACCAAGAACCAGGACTCGAGCGTCAAGAAAAAGAAAAAGAAATCCAAGGTCGAGGTCGAAGAGGCTCCAAAGACTGAGCCCAAAAAGGTCATCAAGACCAAGATGCACAAACGCGAGCTTGAAAAGTACAAGAAGTTACTGCTCATCAAGCGGGCCGAGATCGCGGGCGACCTCAGCGCGATGGAGGCCGAGGCACTGCGTTCCAATGGGGGCGATATCTCCCACATGCCGATTCACATGGCCGACATCGGCTCCGATACCTACGAGCAGGACTTCATGCTGGGCATGGCCGAAAACGAGCGCCAGCGCATCCGTGAGATCGACGAGGCTCTAAAGCGAATCGAGAATCGCACCTATGGCGTGTGCCAGATGACCGGCAAGCCCATCCCCAAAGCGCGGCTCGAAGCCAAGCCCTGGGCCAAGTACACCATCGAGGCGGCTCGACAGGTCGAGGGTACGTGGGGCGCGTGATGAGCGAGGCCCAAGCAACTCAGCCGGAGGTCACGATGCTCCCCTCAGATCGCAGGGCGTTTCATTCGCCCAGCGCCTGGACGCGTCTGCTGCTCGTGCTGGTGATCGGCCTGGTTGCGGATCTCGGCTCCAAATCCTGGAGTTTCGAGAACGTCGCCGACACGCCGGTCCGGTTGAATCGGGCCGATCTGCTTTCCGATCCGAATTACAACCCGATTCCCCGGCATGACAGCGTCACAATCCTCCCCCTGCAATTGCTCAACCTTCAACTCGTGATCAATCGTGGGGCGGTGTTCGGCATCGGCTCCGATAAACGCATCTTCTTCATCGTCTTCACGCTCTTTGCTTTGGGCGCGGGATTCTTCGTATTCGGTCGGTATACACAACAACGACACCTCCTCTCTCATTTCGCCCTGGGGCTGATCCTGGCGGGCGGCCTGGGCAATCTCTATGACCGGATCTCCTTTGGGGTTGTGCGCGACTTCCTGCACATGCTGCCCGGCTGGAACCTTCCCTTTGGCTGGCGCTGGTGGGGCGGATCGCCCAATCTTTTTCCCTGGGTCTTCAACGTCGCCGACGTGATGCTTCTGTTGGGCATCGGCCTGCTCATGATCCACATTCATCGGGTTGAAAACCAACGAACGCTCGAGGAACAGGAAGTAAAGGATGCACCCGACTCGTCCCGCGAGAAGCCGGCCTTGGCGACGGAAGCATTAAGCCAGGATTCAGCGCACTCATCGAGTGATGCGGAAGCCTGAATGACGTATCTACTCTGTTGAAGTGGTCGTTTCACCTATGACCTGTTTGTGTCGGGCGATTCGCTCGAGCGCCGTCTCGATGGGAATCAGATCCTCAAGCTTCAACGGATTCGGCACATCGTCCAACGCCATCGCCTGATCAATGGTGAAGGGGCCGACCCCGGTTCGCCTGATACTCAGACAATATCCCCCCGTCCTCAGCGACTCCCCGAGATTTCGGGCCAGGCTGCGGATATAGAACCCCTTGGCACAATGCACTTCGAGCTCGACCTCAGGCCAGTCATAGCGAATCAGGTCGATGCCATACGCGATGACCGCGCGGGCCGGGATATCCACGACCTCGCCTTTCCTCGCCTGCTTATAGGCACGACGGCCATCGATCTTGATCGCACTGAACGCGGGTGGCTTCTGCATGATCTCGCCCACGAACCCCCGAATGGCTTGACGCACCGTTTCCTCGTCCGGGGGGCTCGCAACTTCGACCATCTCCCGCTCACCTTCCCGATCATCGGTGTTCGTAAAAGCTTCGAGGTTGATCAAGGTGTGATAGCGTTTGTCCGTACCCATCATGGCATCGATGTGCTTTGTCGCGGCTCGGCCCAGGGCCAGGACGAGCACCCCCGTGGCGAGGGGATCGAGGGTGCCGGCTTGCCCGGTCTTGGCCCGATTGGCCCTTGCCCTCACGATGGCGACCGCCTTCATCGAGCTGATCCCCTCGGGCTTGTCGAGCACGAGCACGCCAACCGGTGGGGGCTGTGATTCAGGGTTGATGGGTTCTGGAGGTGTCATCGAGAAGATGGATTCCGGGGGGATGATCGGCGATATGGGGGGTTGTTCAGGTCGATTTGGTCGATACACTACCGCATCCCCCGGGACAGGTGTCCGAGTGGCTGAAGGAGCAGCACTGGAAATGCTGTGTGCGGCTTGTCCGTACCGTGGGTTCGAATCCCACCCTGTCCGCTTTGAATCGAGTTGGCTGAGGAACTGAGCGGGTCTGATTCGCCCCGAGGTCGAAAATGGCCTACGCTCATGCCTCACACGAGGATGGAGAATCCATCCTGAGACGGGCTGTAGCGCAGCTTGGTAGCGCGCCTGACTGGGGGTCAGGAGGTCGGCGGTTCGAGTCCGCCCAGCCCGATTCGTAGTAAGTCGCCTAATCCTTGTGTAAAAAGGGGGTTAGGCATTTTTTTTGAATCGGGAACCTTTAATCCACTCTCCATTTGTTCGGGCCGATTTTTGCACCCTCTTGCAGTACTTTGCAAACGGCGCGCAGCGCGCCGTTACGCTGCCTCCTGACCAATTACATTTTCGACGTATCCAACGACCTGCTCGACAGCGTTTCGCATTTGTGAAGACCAGGATCGGATCGTCAAATTTAGAGTAACAACTGTCGGTGATTCCCTCCCAATGGCGCATCAGCCAGGAGCGAACATCACTCTTCTGCAGGCCGACTCGCATCATCAATTGATTGAAGGTGGCGCGGAGACTGATGGGCTCATTCTCCTTGACGACGATCTCCGCAGCCTTCAGATCCTTGAGCCAGAGCCGTCGATGGTGACAGTGCGATCCTGCGTGGCGTTGACGGCAATCTCGGTACCTATGCCCGGTTCGGACTCGGCGCTGGATGCGCTCGCGGTGGTGGTCGAAAAAACCAACGGCATTCTGCTTCCTTGCAGTTTCCGCTGCGAGGTCGCAGTACAACTATCACACCCTCATCGCCCCGGGGCAATCGTTCGCGTGACGATTTTAGCAGTTCGTTACATATGCGTAATCAGCCGTCTTTCGGAACAACTGAAAATCCAGATTCGGCCTCAGCGGATCATCTTGCGGCCCCAGACGACGGTGAAGAGGGCCAGGAGGCTGACGCCGAGCAGGGCTTCAAAACCACACAAGAGCTTGAAGATTCCGAGGGGGGCGAAATCGCCATAGCCGAGGGTGACTAAGGTCATGAGTGAGAAGTAAATGGGATTCATGACCGGATTTTTGTTCCACTTTGCAATCGCTTCGGATGGATCGACTCCACTGTGCGTGATGGTGCTTTCCCCGGCGAGCAGCCCGAAGATCATCGCGAAGAAGAACAGGCAGGCAAAGGTGGTAGCTGCGATCCGTGAAGGATAGATCATGTAGCCCAGCAGATTGCGCATCACCAGCCACTCGAAGCCGAGCAGGAATCGTTGCCAGAGGCCCGGATTGTCACGCCAAGCCGCTCTGCGTCTCAACTCCATGTATCGATGGTGACAAAGATCCTCGTGTTCTTCGGTGCTGGGTTGGGTGCGAAAGTGGTTGCGGAGCATGTTGTATTGTGTGGCCGCCTCACGCAGTTTTTCTGGTTTATCGGACGTCTCATCGACGATCACGTTTCCACGATATCCGATCCCGAGATGATGCCGAATAGGGTGTCTCATCCAGAGTAGCACATCAAAGTATTCCAGTGACCATCTCAGTACCGACTGGGTTGGCAATGATGCGATCCATTTCGATAACTTATCCTTTTCCTCCATCCAGGGCTCATCTTGGGGATTTCGATCGCTGAGGTCCAGACGTGATAGATAGTCCTTGTAATCAATTTCAAAGGATGATCCGGGGAGAAGATTGAGTTCCATGACATTGAGTCGATCCGGTGGTCGTTTCAGATTGATCAATATAAATCGCCCTTCGACTTTTGCCCCTTCGAACATTGCCATCCCCGCGAATCTCGCCCTGCGGAACGACGCCACTACCGCGAAGAACGCCCAGTCGAACGACGCCTCCCCCGCGAAGCACGCCCTGTAGAACCCCGCCTCCCCCTTGAATTTCGCCTTGCAGAACCACGCGTGCCCCTTGAATCTCGCCCTGCCGAACCACGCCCCGCCGAGCGCCGCCTCCCCCGCGAAGCTCGCCCTGACGAACGACGCCTCTCCCTTGAATCTCGCCCTCTCGAACCACGCCCCCCCCGTGAAGCTCGCCTCGTCGAACGACGCCTCCCCCGCGAAGCTCGCCACCTTGAAACACGCCTTCCCCGCGAAGCTCGCCTTATCGAACAATGCCTTCCCCACGAAGCGAGAAGTTATTACGAGAGTAATACGGATGTCAAGTGCCTGACAATCTGAGTCGAGAATCTCTCCGCCGTAAATGCGGAGTTCGGTAAGCTCATCAGTTGGCTTCCAGTCGTTACTGCGCTCAGCACGTAACGGAGCGACAATTGCATTCTTGTTCTGTTGAACGGCATCGATCAAGGCTCGCAGCGACTTGATCTGCTTGTACTCGATCGACGTACCGTTTATGACCTTTTCGGCCCACTCTTTAAGTTCTGTCTGAGCATCACCAATCACGTCGTCGAAGAGGACCTCTTCCAAACTGTTCGGTGGTGTTTCAGGCAAGCAGTATTCCCCTGGTCATGTGAACTACATCATGGCCACTTTAAGGGGTTACCGCAAGCTAAGTATGCTTTGTAAATAAGAATCATGCATCCTTCACCGCGACAAACTGCTTGCCCTTGATCGGATTCAGCCCGTCCTTCTGCATCCAGAGGTAATACGTCGCGCCGTCGTCCAGCATGAACGTCACTTGACCATTGGAGTTGCTCTGCACTGTGCCGGCGATGACGTTGCTCCCCGAAGCATCGACGGAGATCCACACGTCGGCATCGGCGGCGGGCTGAGGCGGTGACTGATCGTCCTGAATCGTGAGGGTCACGGGATCCGCACCCGGGCCGATGAGATCTGCAGCTCCCCCGGTCGTCCATGCTGCATCCCCGTGATCGCGCATGGCCTCCTGGGAATCGGTTTCTGAATCAAACGCACCGCCGCCAGAGCCATCCGTCGGATCATGCAGCGGACCTGACCCAGTCATTCATGTGTGATGTCGTATTGCAGCGCGGTCTGATCGAAAAGGTCGATCCGAAACGAGGCTGCTTCCGCACGTTCCTGCTTTCCGCCCTGGGCAACTTCGAGATCGATGCCTATCGACAGGAGCGAGGGCGAAATGGTCAGCGCCCGAAAACCATTATTCCAGAAGATGCCGAGCAGTGGCGCACCATCGAGCCTAGCGAATCGGACGATCCGGCCGACGCCTTCGAGCGGCAGTGGGCCGCCACGATCTTCGCCGAGGCCCTGCAACGCACCGAACAATCATGTCTTGCCAATGGCATGGAGAAACATTGGCGTGCGTACGAGGCGCGTTATGTGCTTCCCGCTTTGCATGGCGTCGAAGCCATGAGCCTGGATTCATTGGTCACTGATCTTGAGGCCGATGCCGCGAACGATGTGTCGAGCATGATTCACTCGGCGAAACGAAAATTCCGGGTTGTCCTTCGTGAAGTCATTGCCGAAACCCTTGACGATCCATCGGACGTCGATGCGGAACTTGCCATGCTTCGATCGTATCTCGACATGTGATCGAGAATTGATTCGTTTCGCTGGACAGACCTGTACGCCATGCATTGTTTGGAACCGGGAGAGCGTCAGAGACTGATTCGACTGCTTATTTTGAGCCGTTGACTCCTGCCGCCATCTGAGTGGTTCGAACGTTTGCCGGATCCCGTTTCGAAATCTTCCCCACCGCGGTCTTCTCCAACGCTTCGGGCGCAACCTGAATCAGTATGTCCAGCAACGCCCGAGCCGCCGGCAATTGGTACGCCCCGACCGGGAACGCGGCATGCACTCTTCGAGGTACGGTACGCCGACAGAGGGGAATGGTGACCAGTTCGTCGAGCACCGTCAGCGTCGCCAGGGCCGGCATCATGGCGATGCCCATGCCATGGGCGATCAAACCCTGCACCGTGGCGTAGTCGTCACTGCCAAACACGATGTTGGGTTGAAATCCCTCGCGTATGCAGAGTCTCAAAAAGGAATCGCTGCAGGCGAAGGCGTTGCCGCCGATCCAGGGTTCATCCTTGAGATCCTTGAGCCCCAGTCTCTTTTCGCCCGCCAGGTGATGTGACTTTGGCAAGGCGATGAACAAAGGCTCCTCGATGATCGATTCGAGATGCAATGTCTCCGGATCGATTTCCAGCGGGCTCACTTCGTAATCAAAGACGATCGCCAGATCGAGATCACCTTGAAGCAGTTTGGGCAGGCTCTCCTCGGACTCCATCTCCGAGTAGAAAATTTTCACATCGGGGTGGCGCTCGTGAAACATCGAGATCGCCCGAGGCATGAGGGCCGAGGACGCCGTGGGAAAGGTGGCGATCCGAAGTTCCCCGCCGCTCGCGCCGGACAGGGCCGCCAGATCGCGTTCGGCATCGTGGATGGATTGAAAAATGACATCGGCATGCTTGCTCAGAATGCGTCCCGCCTGAGTCAACGAAATCCCTCGAGGCTGTCGATTGACCAATGGCACCTTCAAATAGGACTCGAGGGCGGCGATGTGCTGCGAAACCGCGGACTGTGAATAAAACAGCTTCTCAGCCGCCTTCGTGAAGGATCCTTCCTCACCCACCGCCTTGAGGGCCTGCAATCTCTGAAGGGTTAGCATAAGTATTCCTTATTTCAATCCATAGGAATTATCGCTTGTGCTAATAGCTTCGGTTACGTAACGCGGAAGGTCAATTGGCAATTCCAAAATTACTCTTACGGAGCCGAACCTCAACCCAATGCTGAGAAGTTACGCTGACCCGACCGGAATACAGTTTCAGGGCTGGAGTAAGGCTGCCGCACTTGAAGAAGCCAGTCAAATCATTGAGCGTAGAAAAACGATCGTGGAATCAATGTCTTCCAATCAACCGCAAATCCGCAGTGTGAAGAGATCCCAGGCAAGAATCAAATTGGAAGAAGCACGCATTCATCTCTATCGAATTCATCGTCTTACCACCTCCGAGCTTTTCGAAGTTGCAATGCGATAACACGAGTTATTCCCTGGTTCAACTGAATAGTTCACGATCGAAGGTCTCGCATCTGAGTGGGAAGCCCTGAATTCACGCCACTCTGGCCTTCATATCCACTATCATCAGGGGTCCCCCCTTCTTTATCTGCCCCTTGGCCAACCTCGCCCCCAACTCCAGAGATTCTTCCCATGAAGACCACGCTCAATCAGGCCCTGTGCCTTGCTTTGGCTTCGGCCTCGCTGCTGCTCATCACCCCCCAGCCTGGCTTCGCCCAGATTCGGCGCGATGACCAGGGCAATATCCTGAAGTTCGATCAGGTCGATAAGTTCAGGCAGCTTGAGGAGATCCTCCCCACGCCCAACGCCTATCGCAACGCCTCGGGGGCTCCCGGCCATGGCTACTGGCAGCAACGCGCGGATTACGTGATCGACGTCGAGCTTGATGACGTCAACCAGCGGATCATCGGCTCGGAGCGCATCACCTATCACAACAACTCCCCCGACTCGCTCAAGTATCTCTGGCTGCAGCTCGACAACAACAACATGATGCCCGATGCCGATTCGGTAATGGCCGCGGCGGCCCCCGATCTTGATGACAATGGCATCCCCTTCGGCACCCTGGAATCGTTGCTCGCTCGACAGGTCTTCGATGGTGGGCTCAAGCTCACCCGCGTCGAAGACGCCGATGGCAACCCCCTTGACCACATCGTGGTCAAGACCATGATGCGGATCGACCTGCCCACGCCCCTGAAGCCGGGCGACTCGACGACGTTCGAGATCGACTGGAACTACAACATCAACGACGGCAAGGTCATCTGGGCGCGCACCGGGTACGAGTACTTCGAGAAGGACGACAACTACATCTACGAGATCTCGCAGTGGTATCCCCGGATGGCCGCCTACACCGACGTGAACGGCTGGCAACACAAGCAATTCCTGGGCCGGGGCGAGTTCACGCTCGAACTGGGTGATTACGAAATCAACATCACCGCCCCCGACGATCATATTGTCGGGGCCACCGGCGTCATCCAGAACCTCGATGAAGTCCTGACCCCGAGCCAGCGTGATCGATACGCACAGTCACGAACCGCCACGACGCCCATGTTCATCGTCACCCCCAAGGAGGCGAAGGCGAACGAGTCCACCGAACCCACCGGCAAGAAGACATGGCGTTTCAAGGCTGAAAACGTGCGCGATGTGGCGTGGGCTTCATCTCGCAAGTTCATCTGGGACGCCCAGGGCCACGATGTGGGCGGCAACACCGTCATGGCGATGTCGTTGTATCCCAACGAAGCCGAACCCCTGTGGAGCAAGTTCTCCACCCACGCGATCATCCACACCCTCAACGTCTACTCACGCTACACCTTCGATTACCCCTACCCCGTGGCGTATTCCATCAATGGCCCCCAGGGTGGCATGGAATTCCCCATGATCTGCTACAACGGGCCACGCCCCGAAGAGGACGGCACCTACTCCGCCCGCACCAAATATGGCCTCATCGGCGTCATCATCCATGAAGTGGGCCACAACTACTTCCCCATGATCGTCAACTCCGATGAGCGACAGTGGACCTGGATGGACGAAGGGCTCAACACGTTTCTCCAATACCTCACGGAACAGGAGTGGGAAGAGGAGTATCCCTCAAGACGGGGCGAGCCGCGCGACATCGTGGGCTACATGGCGTCCTACAACCAGGTCCCGATCATGACGAACTCCGAATCGCTCCTGCAGTTCGGCCCCAACGCCTACGCCAAACCCGCCACCGCGTTGAACATTCTTCGCGAGACGATTCTCGGCCGCGAATTGTTTGATTTCGCGTTCAAGGAGTATGCCCAGCGTTGGATGTTCAAGCGACCTGAGCCTTCGGACCTCTTCCGGACGATGGAGGATGCGTCGGGCATCGATCTGGACTGGTTCTGGCGAGGGTGGTTCTACACCACCGATCACACCGACCTGTCGATCGAAAACGTCAGGCTCTATCAGATCGACACGCGAGACCCCTACGTGGAGAAGGCCTACGCAAGGCAGGAAGAATCCGAAGAACCCGAGAGCTTCTCCAAGCAACGCAACAATGATTTGGCGAAACGAACGGACACGTATCCGGAACTCGAGGACTTTTACAACGAGTTCACCAAGTTCGACGTGACGCCCCAGGATCGCAAGGACTTCGAGCGGTTCCTCAAACGCCTCGATGATGACGAGAAGATGCTCCTCAATACCGAGTACAACTTCTACATCGTGGACCTGAAGAACAAGGGTGGGCTGGTCATGCCGATCATCTTCCAGGTGGCGTATGAGGATGGCACGAGCGAGGAGATCCGAATCCCCGTGGAGATCTGGCGCCACAACAACCTCGAAGTCTCCAAGCTCATCATGACGTCGAAGATGATCCGCGAGATCACGCTCGATCCGAGGCACGAGACGGCGGACGTCGATCTCGATAACAATGTCTACCCCAGGCGACCCGTCAAGAGCCGATTCCAACTCTTCAAGAGTCGTGATCGCAAGAATCCCATGCAAAAGGCACGGCAAAACGACGAGGATATCGACAAGGACGCCAGGAAGGCTGAGCAAGACGCTGAACAGGACGCGCGTCGTCGCGGCAATTGAGACTGGACATGGAACCATCGATGCGAAATGATCAGGGCATGAGATTTCCTCATGCCCTGTTTTCATGCCTGCTGCTGACGTCGGGTCTGCTCCTGATGGGAGCCATCCACCCTTTCCACATCTCCATCACCGAGGCTGAGGTCGTTCTCAACGACGATGGCGTCAAGGTGCTGCAGGTGGCCTTGAGGGTCAGCCCCGACGATCTGGAGAAGGCCCTGGAGCGACGCAGCCGCCGGCGCCTCACCCTCGAAACGACCAAGGACATTGATCATCTGATCGTCGAGTATCTCGACGACGTGTTTCAGATCAGGCATCCCGCCCCCGATGAGGATTCGAAGCCCACGCCACTCGAACCTTGTCCAGAACCCGTCGCGGGCCATGACGACCCTCAGTCTGAATCGCCGACGCCCCCCTCTTCTCACCCCGATGCCAAGAAGAAGGACAAGACATCCATCATCCGCTGGGTGGGCAAGGAGATCGATGTCCGCTACGCGTGGCTGTATTTTGAAATCTGTCTGCCCGAAAAGGGATTGAAGGGACTGGAGTTTTCCAATCGCATTTTCTTCGATATCGAGCCTGACCAGGACAACACGGTCAACCTCAAGGATGGCAACTGGAAGCCCTCGCTGCGTTTCAATCGCAACGAGACCTGGAAGACATTGAAGAAAGCCGAAGCCCCCACTGATCCGAGGTGAGGTATCATGATGTCTTGACTGGTTGGGGAACCCTTCATGCACGCTGGCGTCATCACATCCGATCAAACATTCGTCATCGATGGCGACACCCATTGTCGCGAATGCCGCTACAACCTGAGGGGCCTCGCCTCGACGAGCAACTGCCCCGAGTGTGGTCATGCCATCAGCCTGACGCTCACCGACACCATTCCGACTTTTATCGCCTCGTTGCCCGAGGAAGCCAAACGAAACCTTCGCGTAGAGGTGCTGCATCAACCCCTGGGATTGTGGATCACGGGAATTCCCCTGTTGGTCTGCTTCTCGATACTCGGTCTAGGATTGCTCATCGGCGCGCAGTATGGGGCCTGGGGCTTGTTCTTCGGGCTCACAGGAGGCATCACGCTCGCCTCGTTGCTGGGTCACAAGCTCTTCGCGTGGCGTGAACGTCGCGCCATCGACACGTACCTCAGTCGCCAATGCCAGGACCGACGACTGAACCGCTGTCCGATGTGCTATCACGATCTCAGTGGCGATCTGGCCGACATCTGCCCCGAGTGCGGCTGCCCCGTCAGCGTGCGAACCCGGGCGTGAAGGGCAAGTCGATCATTCTTCGTCTTCGCCATCCGTGACGCGAATTACACGATCGATCGAATCGTGCAGGGTACGCCAGACCGCCCGGGGCCGGCTATCGATCATTTCGATCAGTTGCCATTGGGGAGGCAGATTCTCGGCCCCCACGCCATCGTGCGTGCTTCGTAAAAGTGTCGCCAGATCGCCAAGGAGCCGGAGCCGCGCATCACCTAGCGCGTGAAAATCACGAACGATCCGTTCCTGCGATGCTTCATTGGCCAGGGCGGCTCTCGCATTCTTGCGAATGATCTTCGCTTCAAGACCCGTGATTCTCGCTTCGATGGACTGAAGACTCTTCAGCAAGTCGGAGTCCTGTTCGATCAACGTCGCGCCGGCCTCCATGCACCATGTTGCGGGATTGCCTGCCCATTCCCCGCCCAGATCGTTGATGATCCAGGCCATGTAGGCTTGCCGCTCGGGATCGGGCAACCCTCGCGCAATTCGATCGACGCCTGACCACAGATCCTCAACGAGGGCGAGAGCCATTTCGGAGAGAGCTTGTTGTTGCGCTTCGATGGCCTGATAGTCTTCCTCATCCCGATCCTGCCCGATTTGTTGAAGGAGAATTCGCAGAGTATTGAATTCCTCCAGGATCAATCGCTGGTGGGCAAGCGTCTTCGCCGCCAAGAGCCTGACTTCCCGGGTCGCGAGTTCCAGAACCTGCTTTTCATCGAGACCACTCGACAGCAACCCGGTAAAAAAGCGCGGCACCAAGTATTTGTATCGACCGGCCGAAAGCGACAACCCGGCGGTCCGCCTCGATCGTTCAATGCCAAAGGCCAGCAGGCAGGTCCGGATCGCTTCGGTCTGCTGGGGCGCATCCCGTCTCAGTTGATCGATGAACCGGCCTGTGGCGAGGTGTCCCTCGTCAAGACTGGCCAAGAACAATTCCCCCGATTGGGGTTCAGCG
>JAPULD010000201.1 GCA_027295365.1 Planctomycetota bacterium | reverse complement strand
CACTTCGGCAAACGCCTGTACGATGATCGAGAGGGGGCCGTACGCTTTGGTCGATGGTTTCGCGAGCAAACGGTCAGCGACTTCCCTTTGAATCGTGATGTATTGCCCAATGCAGTTTGAATGATCGATTAGCAACGTCGTCATCAAGGGACTGGCGATCTGGTAGGGAAGATTCGCCACCAGCTTGAATTCACGTCCCGCGATCGCTTTGACAATGGCGGGATTGATTACTCTCCCCTTGTCCAGGCAATCGCCTCGGATGAGCGTGAAGGTATTCGTTTTCTGAGTTGGGCACACCATCGATAACCGGTCATCAATGAGATCAGCCATATCGGTGTCGATCTCACACGCAATGACGTGTGCTCCCGCTTCCAGCAGAGCCTCGGTCAGCGTGCCCGTCCCGGGTCCCACCTCCAAGACCAGATCACCCTCCCCCACCTGGGCGGCTTCCATCAGTTTGCCCAGCTGATTCTTGTCGTGCAGGAAATTCTGCCCCAGCTTGTGCTTGGGGTGCATACAACGCTCGGCGAGCAAGGTTCGAATGTCTGAAAGAGTTTGCACGAGCCCAGTGTAGCCGTCGGGCCTGCCCGACGCCGGTAGGTCACGTACCAGAATCTGATCATTCCCGATATTCAGGCATATAACAACAAAGTGCCATTGACACATCCGAGCAACGCGGATTTATCAGTGCCATAATCAGGACGACCACAACAAGGCGAATCGACTCACCCCTCCCGAATCGCACTGATTAATTCGCCTCGGCGAATGAATCAGTGGCACCAGTTCCGGATTTGTGATCGGATGCGACATAAAAAAACCACGGCCGACACGGCCGTAGTACATTCTGACACTGAGAGATTGGCCTCTTTACCAAATCCCCAATCCCAACTCCCAAATCTCATCCCCTTACGCCTTCCCCAGGTACTCCCCCGTGGAGGTGTTGATCTTGACCTTCTGCCCCAGCTCGATAAAGGGGGGTACCCTGATTCGGGCTCCCGTCTCGACTGTGGCTTCCTTGAGCTGGTTGGTCGCGGTCGCCCCTTTGGGCTGGGCGATGGTGTCGGTGATCTCCAGTTCGACCGCGGCGGGCAACTCAATCCCGAGGGCCCTCTCCTTGAACATCATGCAGAGGACCTCGATGCCTTCCTTGAGCCACTGGCTCTGCTCCTTGGGCAGCACATCGGCATCGATCTCGATCTGGTCGAACGTTTCGTTGTCCATGAAGACGAAGGGGCCATTGCCCTGACCCGACGAGTCGTAGAGGTATTGCAAGGGCCGGCGGTCGATGTTGACGTCCTCGAGCTTGTCGGAGGTGCCGAGGCGGTTGACCTTGATGGTCCCCGTCTCGACGTTCTTCATCTTGGCCTGCACGTAGGCGGGGCCTTTGCCGGGCTTGACGTGCTCGGTGTCGATGACGACCTGGAGCTGGCCATCGTACATGAGGGCGTTGCCTCGTCTGAGGTCGGATGCTTTGATGGGCATGGGCTGGACTCCGGGGGATCTCCGCTGAATGAGCCCACAGGATAGCAGGCTGGCGGGAAAATTCTCCCGTCTCCGGATGGGTACTTCGTCCCTCAATCTGAGATTTCGATCGTATGCTCCAAAGTGATTTTCTTGGACCAGACGACCCCCTGGGGTAGGAGGGGCGAGCCATCGGCTTGCCAGACAATTACATCAATTGAAATATCTGAATCAATGATGATCCAAACCTCTCGCCGAATCGTGACGGAATCATGATCCTCAAGTGTTAGCAACAATCGAGTGTCCTGGACATGCTCTGTATCCGTCAGTTGAAATGGGAGGATTGCCTCTGATACCCGAGAGTTAGGCACACCCTGTTCATTGACGAAAAAATCTCCCAACACAATGTGATGGTAAAGTCCCGAGAGCGTGTAAATCGATCGCCTTTCAGCCAGTAGGCCAATTTCAACCGATTCACCGAACAGCGACTGGTCAGGACCTGTCAGTTCGAGTACCAGACTTTCTTCGTAGTAGCGGGTCAGTAGATCATCAGACAAATCATTTTCCATGACCTGAATGTCCAACCAAACCCCCCCTTGACCAAAAGTCCCTCCGTGAAGAACTCGCAGGTCCAACAACCCTTCGGCCAACGAATAATACTGTTCGGAAGACAGTGACCTGCTCCGCAGTTCATCCCAAACATCAACCAGAATCCTCGAGTTGACCAGAATCCTCAATTCGACCGTACTATCAATCAGTGAATTCGTCGACATAAACTTGAATCGCCACGATGATCCACTCAAGGGGTTGAATGAAAAGCCCCATCCGATGATGACAAGAAATAACCCCACCACAAAATGGCTTGGTGTCCCGGTCTTCACACCTTTGACAAACGCTCCAACCACATTCCAGAACGCACCACATTCCGGGCACCTTACCAGCTCAGGTCCTGAGGGAGCTTTTTGATATTCGCAATAAATGCAATGCAGAGATTGTCCTTTACGGAGTACGAAACCATTGATAAGCAAGGTCGCGCCAGTCAAGACAAAGGCCAATCGACCCAGCGGAAAGACACTCTCGATCATGCTGATCAGGAAATTTTCCACGAACAGAAATTTGAGGATGCCCGCCAAGACCGCCAGGCTTATCAACCAACATACGAGCATGTATGAGACAGAAATAAAGAGATCATCCGATAAAAGGCGAGCCGCTTGTCGATCAATGAGTTCCTTTGCATCTTTCTTTTCGGCTTTGTAATCCCTCAACCAATGCTTTGCGGCATAGCCATCAAAGCCTAAATCCTGAAAATAACGACTCAATGCTGACCGCGTAGTCACTCGATGACAAGTTGAACATTCATACCCATTTGACCCGCTATCCGTCATACCACACAGGCAGATCGGGCATAGAGAACTCTTCGAATCAATGATCTTCTGGAGCAGCCGATTGCGCCCATGGCCATAACGCCTGACTGCCCAGTGTGCGAGTAGATAGAAAACCACGGCCCAAAGCACACGGACGAATGTCGAAACACCGGGCGTTTCAGATGTTTCCCCGAACCGCCACACGACGCTGATGTAATAAAATATACTGATCCCCAAGATGATCACGAAAAAACCAAACAACCATATACGATGCCGAGATTTCCTCTTCATCGCCCGGTACCACAGGCTGCCTCGATCCGCCCAGAATTCAGAAGCTTTGTTCACCCGTCAACTCCACACGAAAAGACTCCTGTTAACAGATCCCATCACCGCGCCGTCCCTTCCGCCCTCACCTCCCGCAAAACCGTCACCTTGATCTCGCCCGGGAAGGTCATTTGCTCTTCCACACGTTTGGCGATGTTGCGCGCGATCATGAAGGCGTCGGCATCGTCAGCCTTTTTGGCATCGACGATCACGCGGACCTCGCGGCCGGCCTGGATGGCATGGGCTTCGGTCACCGAGGGTTGCTCCATAGCCAATGCTTCAAGCTCTTCCAGACGCTTGACGTACATCTCCATCGACTCGCGCCGGGCCCCGGGCCTGGCTCCTGAGATCGCGTCCGCCGCCATCACGATGGGCGTGTAGGGCGTCGTGGGCGGGATGTCCCCATGGTGTCCCCCGATGGCGTTGAGGACCGCCTCGGACTTCTCGCGATACTTGCGGCAGAATTCCATGCCGATCGCGGGGTGGCCCCCTTCCATCTCGTGATCCATGGCCTTGCCGATGTCGTGAAGGAAGCCGCATCGTCTGGCGATGGAGCCATCAAGCCCCAATTGATCGGCGATGATCTGGCTGAGGTAGGCGACTTCCATCGAGTGACGCAAGACGTTCTGACCATAACTCGTACGGAAGTGCATCTTGCCCATCGCTTCGACGATCTTGGGATGCAGACCACGGACGTTCGCTTCCAGCGCGGCTTCGGTGCCATGCTTCTGGATGCGTTCGCCCATGTCCTTGCGCACCGTCTCGACGACCTCTTCGATGCGTGAGGGATGGACCCGCCCATCGGCAACGAGCTTGGCCAGCGTTTCGCCAGCAATCGCCCGGCGGATCGGATCGAAACAGGAGACGGAAATCACCCCCGGCGTGTCGTCGACGAGAATATCGACCCCCGTGGCCCTTTCCAGGGTGCGGATGTTCCGGCCCTCGCGCCCGATGATCCGCCCCTTCATGTCGTCGGAGGGGATGCGGACGCTGCGAACCGTCATGTCGGCCACATGCTCGGCGGCGAATCGCTGGATCGCCTGCACCGTGATCTCACGGCTGTATTCACGGGACTTGGCCTCGGCCTCCTCCATGAGCTGTTGGGTGAGCACATTCGCCTCGTGCTCGGATTCCTTGCGGACCTCGCTCAGCACCACTTCCAGGGCTTCGTCCTGGGACATTTTCGAGACTTGTTCGAGCCGTGCTCGGACTTCCAGGCGACTCTCGTCAAGCTCATCCGCCTCTTTCTGTAGGTCAGTCTCGCGATTCTTGAGTCGCCCTTGCTGGGAATCGAGTTCCTTCTCGCGTTTGCCCACCTGGTCGAATTTCTGATCGAGGGTGTCCTCGCGTTTGGTGAGTCGTTTTTGATCGCGTTTCAGATCGGACAAGGCCTCGGTGATCTCCTTGTCCAAGGCATCACGCCGCTCGCGGACCTTTTTCTCGGCTTCGAGTTCGCTCTTCTGCTTGATCGCGTCGCCTTCGACTTCAGCCGACTTGACGATCTGCTCGGCGTCGGATCGAGCTCGCTTGAGAGTGCTGCCCGTGGCGAGCTTGTTCAGCAGCCAGCCTCCGGTGATCCCGAGGGCAAGAACCCCGACGACGATTCCGATCCACGCATTTGTTGACAATGCCAAGGTGAGAATGCTGGTCACTTCACGTACCCCATCTATGTTGTCGGCCCGTCGGGAATCCGGGGGGAATCCGGGGGGAGTCCTCAAGGTCCGGCGCAATGAAAAACGCCGGGTGGACACCCGATGACACGACACATGCGAGGCACTTTCAAACCAACGGAATCAGCGCGAAGTCAGAAGGCGATCTCTCAATTCAGCGTGCTTCGTGAGACCTGCTCTTCTTTCGATCCTCAAGTCCTCCGGGGAAAAATCCTGGGGTGCTTCGTTGAACTCACGTTGGCAGACGTCAAATGCAGTTTCAATCTATCAGCCGCGTCTGAGCGTGGCGGCTACCGGCCTGATGCCGGAGAGAAACGGTATCGCCCTGTGTCGTGTTGGGCGGGCCGTGGAAATCGAAGCCTCTGGCAGATCCGTTACATGCGAAAATGCCGTTCGGCGTTGGGAACAATTCAAACTCTATCGTAGTATCATCCCGGAGAATCCCGGGCTGTCAAGCATCCAGCGGCCTTCCGAGGCCCTGAGGCAGCCTGGACTCCTGATTTCGAGGATTCGCCTTCATGCCCGCGTTTCTCAACTGGCTTCTCAGGCTTCTGCCCACCAATCCAATCTGTATGCGACTGGTCCAGGGTGGCTCTAAACGCTTGCGGCACATGTACATCAGGGCCGGCTATCTCGCCGTCATGATCGTGGTGCTGTTGTTCGTGCTCCTGCAGGGCACAGGGGCCGGGACCTTGTCCATGCGGGCTCTCGCATCCGCCGGGGCCAATATGTTCCAGGGCGTCAGCTATCTCCAGGTGGGCCTGATCTGCCTGCTGACGCCAGTGTTCATGGCCGGGGCCATCGCCCAGGAGGCAAACCCCCGGACGTGGGACATCTTGCTCACGACCCCGCTCAACTCCATGCAGATCGTATTGGGCAACCTCTTTGGCCGCCTGTTTTTCATTCTCGCCTTGCTGTTCTCGACGCTCCCCCTCTTCGCGGTGACTCAATACTTTGGCGGGGTTCCGGGCGACTCGATCCTTTCCAGCTACGCCATTGCGGGATCAAGCAGCCTGCTGGTGGCGGCGATCGCCGTCACTTTGAGCGTGACTCGAACCGCGGGAAGACGCGCCGTCTTCATCTTCTACATCAGCGTGGTGATGTATCTCTTCATCACCTACGCCATTGATATCCAACTGCAGAAGCCGGCCGCGATCGGGACAACTGCGGTGCTGACGACGGTGATGACGCCCGTCAATCCATTCCTGGCCCTGAAGGTCCTTCTGGATTCGAACAACTACATGGCTCATGACTTCACGGGGCTGGATGCGCTCTGGATCACGCGAAAATGGATGTCCCAACCGATTTCCACCTTCTGCTGGCTCAGCTTCTGGTTGAGCATGATCCTGATCGTCTTTTCGACCGTCCGCCTCCGGGTCATCGGAGCCAAGGTCGGCACCATCCCCTGGTATCGAAAGCTCTTGGGATTGGGAGCCAAGGGCTCACAGGAAAGGCCCGCCCGTTCGGTCGGCCACAATCCCGTGGCCTGGCGGGAATCCACCGCCCGGGGCAAAACGCTTTCCGCCATCCTCGCTCGCTGGACGTTCGTGGCCATCGGGGTCGCAGTGGCACTCACCATCGTCGGTCTCTATCACGTCGGCACCTGGGATCATAAAAACCTGCAACTCGCCATTGCGTCGGTCGTCTCGGCCGAGCTGGTCATCATCGGGTTGGCGGCCCTGAACATGAGCGCCACGAGCGTCAGTCGCGAGCGGGAAGAAGGCACCCTGGACATCATCCTCACCACGCCTATCCAACCCGGACCCTACATTCGAGGCAAATTGAGCGGGCTGATTCAATACCTCGTGCCCATGATGCTGGTGCCGATCCTGACGCTCGCCATTGTGGGAATGTATTTATGGTTCGATGGATTTGGCCGAGCCGGAGGGGTCACGTTCTCGGCGAGCATCGCCAATTCCACTGACACTATCGATCTCAAACCGATTCTCCCCGAGGCGGTCTTCGGACTCATGATCATGCTGCCTGCATTCATCGCATTCTGCGTCATGGTCGGACTGCACTGGTCAATCAAGAGTAAGGGGACGATCGGCTCGGTGATCATCGCGGTCGGGTTGGTGCTGGCCATAGTTGGCCTGATCAGTCTTTGTGCGATCCCCGCGGGAGCCAATCTGTCCTACCCCGGCTCCTGGATCGTCACGCTGAGTCCAATCAATCTCGTCTTCGCCAATATCTATCCCAATGAAACAATTGCGTCCGCCCTCAAGGGAGGGCTGCCTCTTGCCCGGATCAATCTCCTCATCGGAACTGCGTTATCCGCTTTGATCTACGGGATCATCGTGTACGCCATGCATGCGAACATGAAACGCACGTTCATGATGACGGTGCGCCGACTGGCCGGAGCCAATTGATTGAATTGGGTTCAAGCCCCGATTGGAGCTTCTGGATACCCCACATCATGACAGCTCGCCTTTAACCCTTGATTTCAAGGGCTAATAGCTCTTTTGCGGCACCGTAGGAACGCATGCCTCACACCAACAGCGAGGCTGGATTTTCGATGTACTGCCTGAGCGAAGCGAGGTATTGCGCCGCCATGGCGCCGTCGATCACCCGGTGATCGCTGGAAAGCGTCGCACTCATCTCGCGTCCCACCACGAGCTCACCCTGTTTCACGACCGGTTTCTGGATCGCCGCCCCCACCGCGAGGATCGCGCTGTTGGGCGGATTGATGATCGCGGTGAAGTGCTCGACGCCGAACATCCCCAGATTGGAGATGGTGAAGGTCGAGCCGCTCATCTCTTCAAGACTGAGCCCCTTCCCTCGCGCCTTCTCCGCGAGATAGCGAGTCTCCGAAGAGATGGCGCGAAGGCTTTTCTGGTCCGCATGACGAATCACGCCCACGACCAGGCCTCCGCCTTTTTCGGGGGGAAGCGAAATTGCAATGCCGATGTTGATCTCGCCATGGATGCGAATCTGCTCGCCCTCCCACGAAGCATTGAAGAAGGGATGTTCGTACATCGCGACGGCGCAACACTTCACGAGGAAGTCGTTGACTGAAAGTTTGACCTGTTGGGCCACCAACTGCTCGTTGAGCTGCTGACGCATCTCGAGCAGCGGATCCATGTCGAACGCGCACGTCACCTGATAATGGGGCACCGTGGTCTTGGATTCGATGAGTCGCTTGGCGATGATCTGCCTGATGTTGCTGACCGGAATGATCTGCTCCTGAAGCATCGATCCCATCGATGCCGGCACGAGGGGCATGGCGGCAGTGCGGCTCTTCACCGGAGTGGCCACCGAGACCGGTTCGATCGGCGTGATGGACGAAGGTGGCACCGCGGCCTGAGTCTCCGCCCCCGCGTCAATCGCCTTGAGAATGTCGCGTTTGATGATGCGTCCCCCCGGACCGGTGCCTTCCACGTGACGCAGATCCACGCTGTGCTCGTCGGCGAGATGTCGCGCCACGGGGCTGACTTTCATCTTGCCATTCGAACGTGGGGCCGGAGCTTCCCTTGTGGGTACTGGAGCTTCTAGCTCGGACGCAGGAGGGGCAGACGTCGTATCGCTGGAAGTCGCCTTGGTCTGACTTTCAGGTGCCGATGAAGCACCGCCAGATTCGGTTCCCACCTTGGTCGAATCCTCATCGTCCTCGGCCAAGATCGCGATGATCGTTCCGACATCCGTAGTCTGGCCTTCGGGCACCAGGATCCTGGCGACGGTCCCGTCGTCGAACACCTGCAGTTCCATGGTCGCCTTGTCGGTCTCCACGTCGGCGATCACGTCGCCCGCCGAGACAACATCGCCCTCGGCGATTTCCCATTTGATGATGGTTCCCGTCTCCATCGTGTCCGAAAGACGCGGCATGGTTATTTCAATCGACATGGCGTGACTGTCCAACCCTCGTGTTCGTTACGCATTGTAAGTGACCGCACGCACCGCTTCGCAGATCTTCCTCGCGTTGGGAAGCATCTCCTGCTCGAGGTTGTAGGCGTACGGGGCAGGCACGTCGTCGTTGTGTACCCGCATGACGTGATTGTCCAGATCGTCGAAGCAATGCTGGTGGACCTGGGAGGCGATTTCGGAGCCCACCGAGGCGAACGACCAGGATTGGTCCACGACGACGCAGTAGTTGGTCTTTCGGACCGATGCCACGATCGTGTCGATGTCGAGTGGCTTGATGGTGCGACCATCGATGACTTCGCACTCGATCCCTTCCTGGGCAAGCGTCTTGGCCGCTTCGAGGCAGAAGTACAAGGGCCTCCCGAAGCTGACGATCGTGCAGTCCGTCCCGGGACGCCTGATCAGAGCCTGCCCGAAGGGGACGGTGTAGGATTCCTCGGGAACTTCGCCCTCGATCGACAGCAGTCGCTCCGATTCGAGGAAGAAGACAGGGTCATCATCTCGGATCGCGGTTTTCAACAAGCCCTTGGCGTCGTAGGGCGTGAACGGGATGGCCATCTTCAGGCCCGGCACATTCGCGAACATCGATTCCACGCACCAGGAATGCGTCGAGCCCAATTGCCCGCCGGCCCCGTCATTGCCACGGAAGACGATGGGGCAGCCGAATTGTCCGCCTGACATGTACAGCATCTTGGGGGCATTGTTGAGAATCGGATCCGCAGCCACCAGGCTGAACGACCAGCTCATGAACTCGACGATGGGACGCAATCCCATCATCGCGGCCCCGATGCTCATGCCGGCGAAGCCCGATTCGGAAATCGGCGTGTCGATGACGCGTTTGGGGCCAAACTCATCGAGCATGCCCCGGCTGACCTTGTATGCGCCGTTGTATTGCGCCACTTCCTCGCCAATGAGAAACACGCGAAGGTCTTCGCGCATCTCTTCGCTCATGGCTTCACGGAGGGCTTCTCGGAATTCTATGGTTCGGGTGGTCATGATTCGTTTGGGGTCTCGGTTGGTCGATTAATCTTCAAGCATTGCCGGGAGACTGGTACCGGAGTAGGGACCAAACTTCTCGACATAGACATCGCGATAGAGTTCTTCGATGTCCGGAATCGGTGAGGCTTCCGCCCACTTCGTGGCTTCCCGGATCTGCTTCTTCACTTCCTTGGCCATCACGTCGTATTCATCGCGACTCAGGCCTCGATTGTTCATCAGCTCGTTGGCCAGTTTATCGATGGGATCATCCTGGGCGTACTGTTGCTCTTCCTCTTTGGTGCGATACTTCCGGGGATCGGACATCGAATGCCCCTTGAAGCGATATGTTCGCATGTCTACGAAAGCAGGCCTTGAAGTCTCACGACACTTATCGACGACCGCCTTCATGCCTTCGTACACCTCGATCACGTCCATGCCTTCGATCACGGCGCTGTCGAATCCGTACCCCGCGGCTTTGGATGTGATGTCATGCCCCATGGTCGTGCCACGGCTGATGGCCGTGCCCATGGAATAGCCATTGTTCTCGCAGACGAAGATGACGGGAAGATCAAGAACGCCCGCGAGATTCTGGGCTTCGTGGAAGGAGCCTTGATTCAGTGCGCCATCGCCAAGAAACGACAGCGTGACCCGATTGGAAACACCCCCATTGATGATCTCGTCTTCATACTTGGTCGCAAAAGCGAGCCCGGCTCCGAGCGGCGTCTGGGCACCGACGATGCCATGCCCGCCGTACATGTGGTGTTCCTTGTCGAAAAAGTGCATCGAACCGCCTTTGCCCTTGGCACATCCGCCGATGCGACCGAACATTTCGGCCATTCCATATTTGGGATCCATGCCTCGCGCCAGGGCGTGCCCATGATCGCGATAAGCCGTGACGACCGGGTCGTTCGGCTCGAGGGCAGCGGTACAGCCCACCGCGACTGCTTCCTGCCCAATATAGACGTGGCAGAATCCGCCGATCTTCTTGTTCTGGTAGGCCTGCATGGTCCGCACTTCGAACTCGCGGATGAGCAGCATGTCCCGCAACCATTGTTTCAGCAGGTCGGTGCTGGGACCTTTCGCCTTCAGGCTGGCAGACTGCGGGGTGATGTCGGGCTTGGACGAAGTGGTCATGGTCGTCATGCGTTCCGGGTTCCGGGGGCGGTTTCAGAGGCCTGGTGACAAGTGAGACTGGGATAATGATCAAGGAGCAAGGATTCAGAGAGATCCGAAATCGGCTATTCCAATCCGAACAACATAGTATTTGACCTCAATCCCGCATTTCGATCAAACCTGGGCTCGTAACGTGTGTCTCCACAATAGGCGGCCTTCGCCCTCATTGTACAAAAAACAGGGAATTCACCCGTTATCGTAAGTCAACATCCTCGATCAGAGACCTTTCCCTTCATTCAAAAAAAAGCCCTGCATACATTGCAGGGCTTAAGTTCAAGAGAATGATCTGAATCGCTGATCAGGCCAGGGCTCGACGCAGTCGCTTACGACCGACCGCGATGCCGGCCAGACCCGCCAAACCGAGAGGCAGAGCCAAGGGGACTGGAATCAACTTGCCAAAGCCGGGCTGATCGTTGTCGGTACCGTACTGGAACCAGACGTTGCTCACGCTGCTTTCATCGAACGCATATTGACCGAGGTCGAATACGAGCCAGATGCCATTCAAGATCTTGGGTTCCGGACCGCCGGTGGTCGTAGCTGTATTGATGATGCCACCATCCGGGCCATCGGGCTGAGGATCAGGTCCTCCGGCTACATAATCCAGCATGTCGGTGTTGCCGGTGGGAAGACCGAAGAATCCCGCGGCGTACAAGGCGTATTCCTGGCTGCCCGTGCTCGCAAGGTTGGTCTGGGCCTCGTCATTCAGCCCCCAGAAGTGAGCTGCATCCTCGCCTGCCACCGGGGTATAAGTCGAGAGATCGTTGTAGACGAGGTCGTTGAAGCTATCAGATCCGTCACCACCAAGACCAACGTAGGTCATGTCGGGGCTGCCAACCACGTCGAAGAACAGACCGGTCAACCAGGCGTTGCCAGCCTCATCCGTCCCACCTGTGTTGGTGAGTTGAATACTGAGAATGGTGCTGCCACCTGAATCATCAAAGTTGAAGTTCGCAGTCGCGGAAAACGGACCACTGCTTCCCATCACCGTGATGTCAACCTCGGCGGCCTGACTCAGCCCCGAGGAAGCAAGCACGACGATCGTCGCTGCTGTACCCATGCCAATTCTTGATTTGAGATTAGTCATTCCTACCCTTGCCCTTCCCATTTCTCTCCGTGTCCTTCAGACTGCATGCGCCCCCACAAAGGGTGCATGAACCTGCTAAATGTACCACGATGAAGGTATTGAACAACAGAAAACTACCTTGAAAAATCCATCCAATACCATTGCAAAGACCTTTTGCGTCACAGTTCTTCACCATTCGAGCAATCTGTAATTCAGAAACAATGATTTTGATGGAAAAATCACACTTATTACTGGACGTACAAGATAGGCAAGAAGCCAATCCGAGGGAATATTTTTTTCATAAATCCCCGCCACCGAGTAACTTGTAAATAACTGCAAACCGGGGATTGATGCTCTTACCGGCAGGGACTGAGGAATGAAGAACACCCCTCCTGGGAGGGGTGTTCTTCATGGTCTCCTGAACGCAGATGGGAGGGCTCGAACCTCCAACCTTCGGTTTCGTAGACCGATGCTCTATCCAATTGAGCTACATCTGCCGAGGTCGGGATCATAGCAGCCTCCTATGATTCCGTCCTTGGCTTGGACCAATCCGAATCAGTTTTCGCTTGATTTTGGACCTGAGGTCGGGATAATGCCCCGCTTGTCTTTCGACGACCAACCCAGCCCAGCCGGGCGATAGGAATCTCGACGTGCCCAATTCTCTTTCCGCCAAGAAACGTGTCCGCCAGAATGCCACGCGAAAATCGCTCAACAGCTGGCGCAAGCGTGGTATCCGTGAACAGATCAAGACCTTCCTGAGCGCCGTTCAGGCCAAGGATGTGAAGACGGCCGAGGCGGAATTCCGCAAGACCTGCGGCATCCTCGACAAGATCGCCTGCACGAGCACGATCCACAAGAACTTCGCTTCTCGGAATAAGAGCCGTCTGCACAAGCGTCTCAAAGCTTTACAACAAGCCGCCTGATTCAATTGCCTCAACCGCATCGCGAATGATGCGTTTCCACGACAATTCACATGGCCAAGGACGACCCCAATCGGCAGCCCCCTTCCCTCGAAGTGGGCCGTCTTTCGTATTGGGAGCTCTCCAAACGTCCCCTTCAGATTCTGACGTTCCTCTTGCCTTTGATCATTCTCTATGAAATCGGGCTCGCGCTCTTGTTGCGTTCCGAGTCGGGAATCATGACCAACAAGGCTCATGAATCGCTCTTGCGATTCTTTGATGCGTTTGGAATCAACCTCGGGGGTGGCCTTTTCCTGGGGGGACTCGCCATCGTGGTCGTCCTCCTGATCTGGCATCTCCTGACCCGGGAAGCGTGGAAGATCGATCTGAACACAGCGGCTCTCATGGCCCTTGAGTCGATCGTGCTCATCCTTCCCCTGCTTGTGATTGGCCAGATGATCAGGCAAGTCACCGAGATGACCATGATGGCCGATGTTTCGGGACACTGGCTGCTCCTGACGCCACAGACCGGCCCCGGAACGAATGAACTCGCACACCTTGGCCTCTGGTCGGGCGTGGCGATCAGCGTGGGGGCGGGGTTGTACGAGGAACTGCTCTTTCGAATGATGTTTATCGCTGCGGTGCATACGCTCCTGGTCGATGTGTGCAAAGTCTCGAACCGAACCGGAATGGCCATCGCCTTGGTGCTGTCCTCGATCGCATTCGCGTTGTATCACCCCCTCCGAGACGCCTCAGGCCAATTCGTGATGCAAAAGCTCGTCTTTTACTTCCTGGCGGGGTTGTACTTTGGAGCGATCTATCTCGCCAGAGGTTTTGGCATCGTGGTCGCGGTTCATGCGTTTTACGACATCCTCACGATTACGGTGATGAACGACCAGACGGGATAAGATGCCTTGGCATCCATCTTGTTTAATCGATCAAAGTCATACGCTTGAGACGAAAAATACACTCCTCAGGGTCACGGAAAAGCATGTTTGCTTTCTTCCTGATTTGAAGACCAGTGAGGTGAAACGCAGAGACTCCATACCAGTACAATTCATGGCCCGTGGATTCATCCACGACTCTTCCCAATCCATTGGAGAACCGGACATGTTTCGAACCACTGCCATTGCTTCTGCCGCGTTCGTGTTGTGGGCTTCCCCGCTCTGCCAAGCCGGTGACGACAAGCCGTTGACCATTGGCGATGCCGCCCCGGCGATCGACATCGAGCACTGGGTCAAGGGCGACAAGATCGACGAGTTCGAGAAGGACAAAGTCTACGGCCTGGAATTCTGGGCCACCTGGTGCCCTCCCTGCGTCGCCGCCATGCCTCATCTCAGCAAGCTTCAGGAGAAGTACAAGGACTATGGCGTGACCTTCATCGGGGTCAGCGATGAACCGCTGGAAACGGTCGAGAAATTCCTGACTCAGAAATACAAGGGCGACGGAAAGCTTCAAAACGAGCGGGCTCGATACCGCCTCACGACCGACCCCGACGAGACGGTCTGGAAAGACTACTTCAAGGCCGCGGGCCGGACCGGCATCCCCTGCACCTTCATCATCGGGAAGACCGGCGAGATCGAGTACATCGGCCATCCCATGGAGATGGACGAGGCCCTGGAAGACGTCGTTCACGACAAATGGGATCGTGCTGCCTTCAAGAAAAAGTTTGAGGCGGAAGGAAAAATCTCGAATCTCATGTCCAATGCCAGAGCCGCCCAGCGTGACGGCAACTGGGAACAGGCGATGGGTATTCTCGAACAAGCCCTGGAACTCGATCCCGAAAACAGCGGCATTCAACTCCAGATGATTCAGATCAATCTGGTCAACCTTGGTGAATACGAGTCTGGCTACACGATGGCCAGGGGCCTTGTCGAGAAGAATTGGGAAAACGCCAACCTCCTCAACGCGGTGGCCTGGATGATTGTTGACACCGAGGGCATCGAGCAACGCGATCTCAAGCTTGCCATGAAGGCGACGAAACAATCCAACACCCTCACCGACCAGAAAGAGCCGGCCTTGCTGGATACCCTCGCCCGGGTGCATTACGAGCAAGGCGATCTCAAGAAGGCGATCAAATGGCAGGAACTCGCGTCGAAGCTTGCGGGTGACGACGCCATGGGCCGGGGGATTCGCGAAGTGCTCGAAGAGTATCGCAAGGAAGCAAAGTAAAGCCGATCTTGAAAATGAAATCAGATGAAAGAAAGCCCGGCATCCTTGCCGGGCTTTTTCTTTTTATGAGTCCGTTGGCCTTTTCGGATCAAGCGGCGCTGCGCTTGATCGCTTCCTCGATCTCGGACTTGGATGCCAGTCCTACGAGTTTTCCAACGACCTGGCCATCCTTGAACAGCAGCAACGTGGGGATTGATGCGACCTCATAGGACGCCGCAAGATCGCTGTGTTGATCCACATCAACCTTTCCGATCTTCACGTGTCCCTCGTATTGCTTGGCCAGCTCATCGATCGTCGGGGCGATCGTGCGACAGGGCTGGCACCATGGAGCCCAGAAATCAACCAGTACAAGCTCCGAAGATTCAAGCACTTCTTCCGGAAAATTGTCCTTCGTAAATTCTTGGGTTTGCGTGAATGACATGATGATTCTCCTGTGATGCGTCTATTTCAAAATGCGTATGCGTAGTGAATTCAGACCCCGGCCATGACGCCACCATCGACGGGAAGAATGACCCCCGTGACGAAGGTGGCATCAACCAGGTACAGCACCGCATCGACGATGTCTTTGATTTCACCAATGCGCCCGAGGGGGTGCAGAGCGCCCATGGTGTCCATCTGCTCGTCACTGAGTCCATGAAGGGGCGTCCGGATGATGCCGGGGGCGACGGCGTTGACGCGGATGTTGTCATCGGCCAGTTCGATGGCGAGGTTGGTGGTCAGGGAATCGATGCCGCCTTTGGAGGCGATCGGCGCGCTGGAAGGGATCGCCTTCGCCCCACGCTGGGCCAGCACCGTGGTGATGTTGATCACCGATCCCCCACCGTTGTTCTTCATCTGTCCCACGGCGGCCTGGGTCGCCAGATAGGTACCACGAAGATTCCCGAGGAAACCATCCAATTCCGCCTCCTCATAATCGTTCAACGGTTTGGCGTCGAAGCTGCCCGCGTTGTTGATGAGTACATCCACGCGGCCAAATCGCTTGAGTGCAAGCTCGACCATGGCCTGACTGGTATCCTTGTGCTTGAAGTAGCCGACCACAGAGGCCAGTTGATCAGCGTGACCAAGCCCTTGGGCAGCCTTGGACAGCTTCTCTTCGCTTCGAGAATTCAGGACGACATTGGCTCCTCGTTCCAGAAAAGCCTTGGCGAGTCCCAGGCCGATTCCGCTGGAGGCTCCGGTGATGAGAACGGTTTGATTGGTGATGTCTTGCGAGACCATGTTTCAGTTCCTTGTGGTGGGTATGAGATTCAAGAGACGAGCGAATGTGGCACGTGGCCTGCGATTGCAGTTGTTCATCTCAAGAGCACTGTGGCTGCGTACGCACTCTTCAATAATATACATACCGGTCTGTCTATTCCACAATCATCAAAACTTCTTTCTCTCCGGCCCCGTGATACATGCAAATACCTCGAATACTTGATTTATCGAGTAAAATCGTCGATTTATTGCCAGTAATGACCATATCGAATGATCGGGAACCGAGATAGTGGCAGCTGGGTCAATCGCCCGGTAGCATACCCTTGACCAAACAGATTATTCTCGATTCCTTGATTTTAATAGAATGATCTGTATATTCTAATTGATTACGTCGAGAGATCCCCATGCCCTCCACGAAACGAGACCAACTCATCGAGACCGCTCGGAAGCTCTTCGCTCGCGATGGCTTCCACAATACCGGCATCGACACCATCCTTGCCGAGGCAGGCGTGGCGAAGATGACTCTCTACAAACATTTCAAATCAAAGGAAGAACTTATTCTCGCCGCCCTCAGGCGACAGGATGAGGAATTTCGCAACACGCTCATGCAGGGGGTGGAAAAGCAGACCGACGATCCCCGGGGACGACTGCTCGCCCTTTTTGACCAGCTCCGTGACGTGGTCAGCCATGATGATTTTTGTGGGTGTTTGTTTATCAATGCCGCCGCGGAGTACAGCACGAAGGGCGATCCAATCCACCAAGCGGCGATCGAACACAAGCGACTCATCCACCAGTACATCACCAAATTGGCTGGAGACGCCGGCGCGAGAGCCCCCGAGGAACTTGCGCGGCAAGTCGCCTTGCTCATGGAAGGCGCCGTCGTGTCGGCCCAAGTCACCGGGGAATGCATGGCGAAGTCTGCGCAACAGGCCGCAGAAGCGTTGCTGGATCGAGATCTTCGTTCACCCAAATGATCAAATGCTCGATGCGTCGAGTCATCGAAACCAGAGCACGACGCCCGCCGCCACCAGTGCCGCCAACAAAATCGCCCCGATGACTCTTCCACGCCCGAATCTTCCGGTGCAGTAGCTCCCGCAGGAATCACGGCACATGGCTTCGATGGCCGGATCATCAAGCTTCCACGCGGCGGTGCATTCAGGGCAGATCGTGGCGCCGTCCATGGGATCGACCCCGAGACCTCGGATGTCAAATCCGCAGTGGGGACAACGCCTATGCTTCAACAACTGGGCGTAGGTCTTCTTCCTTCTTGTGCGCTTCCTGGTCACCCAAGACCGGGGAATCATGACGATCCAGTAGAGATTCGGAAGGATGAAGGCGGGATTGGTCAGAACCGACCAAAGTTTTTCAAAGACCGGGACGCCCTTCATGTAGGCGATCAGGGCCACCACGCCCATGATGAACACCATGAACCCGAGGGCGTAGGAAAACGTCTTGCACAGTTTCCCTTTCGTGCCCTTCTCGATGGCACCAACGATTTTCTCAAGAGCGTCCCCCTCGATCGCGCCGGGCCTATGCGACTTGTACTGACTGATCGGGTCGATCATGGGCCAGGATCGATCGCGCGCATCGATGATGTGAACAACTGGACCTCGAAAAGGATCTGGTGCTTCGTCAATCATTTGGCGTTGATTCCCTTGGTTCATCTTCAATGACCCGCATACACAGTCTTTCTTTGCCCTCAGGTTCAAGAGCCGTGAGCGAAACAATGTTGCCATCTTCATCTTCATTGAAACGAATAGAGACCGTCGCCTGAATTCGAATCACCCAGTGGCCATCCTCATCGGGTGGAAACAGATCAAGCGGCATCGGTACATTCACTGGTTGAATCGCCAGTTTGCCATCGTTCACAAAGACTTTGACTTCCTGATTTGAATCAACCGTCAGGTAGGTCCCGACGACTCGATTGACGAAATCCATATCCAACGGCTTCTCTTCAATCACCTTGGCCTTGCCTTTGGGGATATCGAAAACCTGTCCCGCCTGATACATCTTCATGCCGGTGATGGCCCCGGCATCATCGTGATCGAATGTGACGGCGACCTGATCGGTAAACGTGAAATACCGTTTTCCTTCTTCATCCGGCACTTTCAATTCGAAAATCATCTGACCTGGAACATCGACGGCGAGCCTTCCATTTTGCACCAGAACCGTAAATTCAGTTTCATGAAACTGATGGAAGTTCGCCACGTACGTACCGAGATAAGGCGGAAAATCCTCTGGATTTTCCGCCACCTCATCCTCTCGATCAGGATGAATAAGAAGCCGATCAATCTGCCCCTCCAATGACATGCCGCTCATCCCCAACCTCGATTGCGTGAAGTAGAGAATAATGAGGTCTTGCTCAGGCCAGGCCCAGGCAAACGTGCCGTCAGAACCACTGTGACCAATGACCTGAGGCGTCGAGTCGACCGATCCATCTTCCTCGACGTAAAGAATCGACATCTGCCCATACCACACTTCAAGACCATCAAACATCGTTGGCATCTTTGAATCTTTTCCCAGCGATGCCATCCTCGTGGTGGGAGTCAACATGCGGTCGATTGCCTCGGAGGAAAACAAAGTCTTTTCGCCGACCCGACCCTCGTCGATCCAAAGGGCGAGAAACTTCGCGTAATCCAAAGGTGTACTGTAAATCGTTTGCGATCCCCATGCGAAGGGGTAATACGGCTTCTCGGATATGGGACTCCAGATTTTTGACCAGCTCCGACCGGTGCTCATGTAGAGAGAGGCCACATCATCCCACCGATCAATACCGTCGCCGCACATGTAGAACGAATCACTCATGCCCAGAGGCTGCAAGAGATTGTGCGCGACAAAGTCATCCAAGGTCTGGCCTGAAATGACTTCCACCAGCCCCCCGACGACATCGGTGCCCGCATCGCTGTACCAGAATTTTGAATCGATCTCGAACTGGGGACCATCTTCCCCCAGGAACTGGACTACTTTTTGCAGTGATTCGAAGTGATCAAGTCCCTTTCCCTCAAAGGCCGTCAACGGAAGACCACTTCGATGCGTCAGGACCTGATACACGGTGATTTCGCGAGACTGATCATTGTCAAAACCCGGGATGAATTTCGAAACCTTGTCGTCGAGGCTCACTTTGCCTTGATCGATCAGCAATTGCAATGCTGCCCCCGTCAAAGGTTTGGTCATGGAGCGAATGTTGTAGATCGCCCCGATCTCCATCGCTTTTTCGTTCTCACGATCGTTCATCCCAAAGGCCTGGTGCAATACCGTGCGCCGATTCTTAATGACTAAAAGCTCAGCCCCAATTGCTTTCTCGTGATCAATATAGCTTTGCACTGTATTGGCAAGCGCCTGCAACGCCACTGGATCCATTCCCTGGCTTTCAGGGGTGGCGGCAGGAAACCTCGTTATCTGCCCCGAAGCAACCGGAGCAAGGCCAAGCACACCTAAAAGAATCGCGACGCTTCGAGAATTGAATCCTCGAATCAGCTTTCGACAACCAAGACCATTCATAATTCCACTCCTGATGGGGACTCAAACGCATTGAAGCAAGGCCATAAATCCCTCATTTCATACGCGGAGGGGCATTTCGCCACCCCTCATCGAGTCAGTCTTCATCTGGTTTATGGATTTTCGTTTTTCATGAA
>JAPULD010000200.1 GCA_027295365.1 Planctomycetota bacterium | reverse complement strand
GCGCTCTCTCGTGAGGCGCCGCGCTCCCCGAGTTCGCTCCTCGAAGCCGTCGGACTTGAGGCGGATGCACGAATGCTGGTCGGTCAGTACTCCAAGGGCATGAAGTGTCGATTGAGCATCGCCCGGAGCCTGCTCAACGATCCCGAACTGCTGTTTCTCGACGAACCGACGGGAGGGCTGGATCCCGTCAACGCCCAGCGCGTCAAAGACCTGATTCTGTCCGAGCGCGAGGCCGGCAAGACTGTGTTTCTCACCACCCACGACATGACGGCCGCCGACGAATTGTGCGATCGTGTCGCGTTCATTGTGGATGGCAAGATCGCCTGCATCGATTCGCCTCGATCACTCAAGCTCAAGCATGGGCAGCGTTCGGTACGGGTGGAGTATCGGGAAGGTGATCGAACTCGACAAGAGGAATTCGATATCGATGGGCTTGCCGACAACAAGGACTTCCAGAGGCTTTTGCGCGAGCGAGATGTGCAGACCATCCATAGTCGCGAGGCCTCGTTGGCGGATGTCTTTATCAAGGTCACGGGGATAGAACTGGCATGAAACGACTCGGCGCGACCATCCTGACGGATGTCCGTTTGCAGTTTCGCAACGGGTTTTATTACGCCACGATCTGGATCGTGGTGTGCTCGATCGTCTTTTTGCGCTGGCTTCCCGAAGAGACGGCTCGATTCCTGCTTCCCGTGTTCATTATCGAAAACGTCATGATGAACGCGTTTTATTTCGTGGGAGGACTGCTCCTGCTGGAGCGGAGCGAGGGGACGTTCATCGTACAGAGTGTCACGCCCTTGCGCGATGATGAATATCTGGGCTCCAAAGTCATGACGCTCACGGTACTCTCGCTACTGGAAAGTCTGGCCATTGCCCTGGCGGTTCTGGGGTTCGACCAGTCCCTGTTTGCCATAGCCCTTGGCGTCGCGATCGCGGCTCTGCTCATGTGCATGGTCGGCGTCGCCCTCGTGGTTCGCTACGACTCGATCAACGAATTCCTCATGCCTTCGGTGCTTTATACATTTCTTCTTTCACTACCTGTGCTCGGGTACTTCGGCATCGGTGACGTGGCGTGGTTTCTGCCTCACCCGATCCAGGGTCCGTTTGCGTTGATGCAGGTCGACGTTCCGTTCACCACTGGAAGTGTGGTCTACGCGATCGGGTACCCGTTGCTCTGGTTGGCCCCGGCGTATCTCTGGAGTCGGCGCGCCCTGCGCCGGTATCGAACAGCATGAGAACATTGACCGCCTTCAAATCGCTGGGTTTGATCGACGTCAAAAGTGTGCGTCGGGACTCGATGCTGCTTTGGATTCTCGTGCTTACCCCCGGTTTCGCCTTACTCTTCCGGTTCATCATCCCGGAAGTAGCCGGGGAACTCCAGGCTCGCTTTGAATTCGACCTCGTGCCGTTCTATCCCCTCATCATGAGTTTCCTGGCCCTGATCGCGGCTGGAATGATCGGGACGGTCATCGGCTTCCTCTTGCTCGATCAACGCGACGACGAAACCATGACGGCGCTGCTGGTCACGCCCCTGAGTCTGGGCGATTACCTACTCTATCGGTTGGCGACGCCCATGGTGCTGTGCGTGGTGCTCACGGTCTTCATGTTTCCGCTGGCGGGATTGACCGAGACGTCGCCCCTTCAGATCATCGCCACGGCGATCTGTGCCGCACCCCTGGCCCCGATGTACGCCCTCTTCATCGGTTCCTTCGCCAACAACAAGGTCCAGGGCTTCGCGCTGGCCAAGGCTCTTGGCATCGTGATGGTCCCGGTCATCATTTCGTATTTCATCGATCAACCCTGGCAGACCATCTTTGGTCTCATTCCCCATTACTGGTCGCTCAAGGTCTTCTGGCTGTTTCACGATGGAGCGACCGGCTCGGCCATGTTGCATTTGGTCGTCGGGCTGGCCTATCAGGCCTTGCTGCTGCTCGTGCTGGCCAGGCACTTTGGCAGGATCGTGAAAAGATAGGTCGGTTCTTCTGCTCAAGGGATCAATCAGTCTTGCTGATGCGGAGGCTCCGAGACATGCCGGATGTCTACACTGACATCATGGCGAGCCCCTTTCACCTGGCGTTTCCGGTTGCCGATCTCGATTCGACGAGGGTGTTCTATCTGGACGTGCTGGGCTGCACCGCCGGCCGATCTGGTCCCGACTGGATCGACATCGACTTCTTTGGCAGTCAGATCGTCGCGCACGTTTCCGAAGCCGGTTCATTGCCCACGCTCGACTCGAACGTCATCGATGGCCACGAAGTGCCTCTGCCTCATTTCGGGGCGGTGTTGTCCATGGAGGCGTGGCGGGTGATGGCCTCGAAGCTTCGCGAAGCCGACGTCGATTTCGTGATCGAACCCCACGTGCGCTACGAAGGTATGTTCAAGGAACAGGCCAGCTTGCTCCTTCGCGATCCGAGCGGCAACGCTCTGGAGTTCAAGGCCTTCGCCGATCCGAGCCGGTTGTTCGCCACCGACTAATTGTTGATTGGAATCAACGTTCACCGAAGCGATGTATACTGGCGATTGCATCGGGTCGATCGCGCTGACGGCGCGGGAAGGGAAGAGGCCATGGCCAGGAACACGCTGAGCCCGAAGGATGGGGCGAAATACAACGCCATCAAAAGCAAGCTCAAGAAGGGGAAGCAGAAGCCGGGTAACGCCGACCCCAAGGCCTTCAAGAACTTCAAGAAGAAGGCCGCCGAGCTCGAACGCAAGCAGAAGGACCGGAGGCGGACCGCACTCGACAAGCTCTTCAAGAGGAACGAAAAACTGCTCAAGATGATCACCCAGATCAAGGGCAACTCAAAGCTCCAGGACGAGCAGAGGCGAAACCTGCTCGAAAAGATCCTCAAGGAGATGCTCAAAACATATCAGCTGACGCCAGCCCTCAAGAGCGCCCTGAGCAAGGATCAGTTTGAGAAGGAGATCCGCAAGGCGATCGGGACGTTGCCCGATGACGACAGGAACGCCGCGAACGGGCATCTCGACGCCCTCTTGCGTCAGATGAAGAAGGAAGGCGAGGAGACAAAGCAGATGCTTCAGGATGCGGCACGCGTGCTCAATCACCACAACAAAAACATCGACGCGGGTGGCGCCGCCGACTTTACAATCATCCTCATTGCGCTCCTTGCTCTCTGTATGAAGTTTAAAGATTGGTCAAAGAAGCTCAAGTAAGCTGGGCGAATGGTCAGGGCTAGGGGGAATCGCTCGCCTCATGCGGCAGCTCCAACTGCATGGGCTCGGCATGGCATGCAGACAACGATCAGGATACAGTGGGGCGATGCCCGATCGAGTGCTGGATTTCGAGGCCCTGGCCAAGTCGAAGCTGAGTGAGGAAGCGTTTGCCTATCTGCGGGGCGGGGCCGACGACGAGCGCACGCTTGAGCGCAACGCCAGCGCCTTTGCCGATGTTTCGATTCGTTGTCGCCGGCTCGTGGATGTCAGCACGATCGATCTCACGACGAAGTTGCTTGGCGAGTCGCTGCCTTCGCCCATCATCCTGTCATCGGTGGGTGTACAGGGCATCTTCCATCCCGAAGGCGAGCTTGAGACGGCAAGAGCTGCCGCAGTCCGGGGGCATCGCTTCATGGCCGCGACGTTGTCGCATCATCACGTGGGCGAGGTCGCCGAAGCTGGGGGTACGCCCCCTTGGTTCCAGCTCTATCCCACCACCGATCGCAAAGTCACGGCGGGACTCATCGAACAAGCCGAACATGCCGGCTGTCCCGTCCTCGTCCTGACGGTGGACGTGCCCGCCATCGGCAACCGCGAAGCCCAGCAGGCGTTTCTCGATCACACCATGCCCACCATCCCGTTCGGCAACCTCGGTCCCTTGGGGGGCTACACCACGTTCGCCGACCCCACGATGACGTGGGACATCGTGCCCTTCATTCGCGAGCATTCGAGCATGAAGCTGCTACTCAAGGGGATCGTCACCCACGAGGATGCGGCCCTCAGCGTCGAGCATGGCGTGGATGGCATCATCGTCTCCAACCATGGGGGAAGGCAGGAGGAATCGGATCGCGCGACGATCGAGTGTTTGCCCGAAGTCGTCGAGGCAATCGATGGGCGCATTCCGGTGTTGTTGGATAGTGGCATCCGTCGGGGCACCGACGTCTTCAAGGCCATCGCCTTGGGCGCAAGCGCCGTCGCCATCGGCAGACCATACATCTGGGGACTTGCGGCGGAAGGCCAGTCTGGCGTCGAGCAAGTGCTGGACATCCTCGATCGCGAACTGCAGCACACCATGAAACTGGCAGGGGTGACGAGCATCGAAGGGATCACGCGGGAGTATGTGATCTGACGAGCCGCGACTGTGAGGGAGTGGAATAGAGAGTTCTGGTATACTTCTTCGAAATCTGTATTTCAGTAATGGAGTTTTTATGACCAATTCCCAGCCAATAATGCCTCTCTTGACAAGTCAGGGATCCAGAGTGCCGCTTATCAAAGTGCGGCTTGATGACTACGACTACAACGAGGAAACACTTCAGGAGTTGCTGTTCAATTATCCTGAACTCTTGCCGCTCGATGAACTGGAAGCGGGAGTGGAATCGCTCGTCGCCGTAGCCCGAGAGGTGGAATCCGGGGCCGGCCCGATCGATCTGCTCTGTTTCGACACATCGGGAAACATCGTCATCGTAGAGACCAAACTCTGGCGAAACCCCGAGGCCCGCCGCAAAGTCGTGGCCCAGATCATCGACTACGCATCGCACCTGTCGCTCTTGAGTTACGAGAATCTTATCGAACGGATTCGGGCGGTGCGGGACGATCTGCCAGAGGACAAGAATCGAGATCCGCTGGCCGCTCTTGTCGAGGCCGAATCGGGCGAGCCGGTGGATGAGGCCCGTTTCGTGGATCGCGTGACGAGCAATCTCAGCAAGGGACGCATGCTTCTGGTAATCGTAGGCGATGGCATCCGGAGCGGTCTGGAGACGATGTCGGGTTTTCTGCAGCGACATCCGCAATTGGGATTCACCCTGGGATTGGTTGAGTTGAACCTGTATCGCCCGGATAAGGAGACGTTCACGAATGACGATGTGTTGGTTGTGCCGCGTCTCATCGGGCGTACTCGTGAAGTGGTTCGCAGTGTTGTCGAGGTTCGTACGATTAGCGGTGCCGCACAGCCCGAGATCAACGTCTCTATTCCCGAGAAACACAATGGATCACGTGGCAGGACGACGGGGCGACCGACCAGCATCAGCGA
>JAPULD010000020.1 GCA_027295365.1 Planctomycetota bacterium | reverse complement strand
TGCCATCGACGTGGAAGCGTGGCCGCGGGAGAAGGAATGAGCAGGCTCAAGTCTGCTTTTCGAGCTATGCTGGGCTCGTGAACGAACCAACGATCGATTTCACCGACCCCCGGCACATGGTCGACTTGTTCGACGAGGCGGCTCGCCTCCTGCTCGCATCGCCCCATCGCCAGGGCTGCGTGGTCAGGCTGCCCGCCCGGGGGCACCTGCTCGCCACGGGGGATCTGCATGACAACATTTTCAACCTCGCCAAGATCCTGAAGCTGGCGAGGCTGGAAGCGTCAACCGATCGGCACGTCATACTCCACGAGCTCATCCATGGTGAAAACCTGATCAATGGCAAGGACTTCAGCCACAGAATGTTGGGTCGCGTCGCGGAGCTCGTTCTCAAGTATCCGGTGCAAGTTCATCCCTTGCTGGCCAATCACGAACTCTCCCAACTGACGGGGCGGGGCGTCAGCAAAGGAGGGGGCAACAGCGTCGCGTTGTTTGTCGATGCCCTGGAGTATGTTTTTGATGTGGATGCCGGCGAAGTTGGGGAGGCGATCGGCCGATTTATCCGCGCCATGCCCCTGGCATTGACCTCCGAGTCGGGCGTTCTGTGCGCGCATTCGCTTCCCACGGCTCGGGCGGTTGACGCGGGGAAGTTCGATCCCGAGATCCTGAGCCGCGATTTGGTCAACGAGGATTATCACTACCCCGATGGAAATGCCTACCTGATGGTGTGGGGGCGCACGCATGGCAAGGCGTTGTACGAGAAGCTGGCCAAGGCGTGGGGCGTGAAGCTGTTCATCCTGGGCCATCAGCACGTCGAGACGGGGATCGAGATCAAGTCGGTGGCCCCCGGACATGCCCCCGGACATGCCCCCGGAGGTGAGTCAGGCGTGGACGTGATCGTCCTGAATTCCGATCACGAATACGCGATGACGCTCCCCATCGATCTGGCGAATCCCCCTCATGCCGAGGAAGCGCTGATGATGGCAATGCCTTTGGCGTCAGTCGGCTAAGGGTTCGGGGATCGTGAAAGTGTCCTCGAACCTGATGGGGCGGGAATAGAGTACGCCGCGTGGAAAGATCGGCATGCCTTCATCGTCCCGATCGACGATGCTCAGGGCGATGGAAGGGGCAGCGAAGACATACAAACCCTCGAATCGAAGCGAGTGTGCTCCGGGAGTGAGGGAGCCGAGTTTCTCGTGGGCCGAGCGTCCGGTCGCCGGATCGTACATCTCGATGAGACGGATCTCCGACATGATCGGGTTGTGATAGCCATCACTGACGGCGAATGGCTTCTGATCGCCATCAATATAAATACCGTCCACTATGAGAAAGACGTCACCGGCGGTGTTGAAGGCCAGTACGTCGTCCTGACGAAAGCGAATCTCGAGATCAAGCCACCACCTTTGCATACTTTCGTCCACCTGGAGTGTGTCGAATGCGTACAACTGACGATGAACTGCGTCGAGAACGGCGGGGGAGAGGGATTGGGCGTCGATCTGAGCGGCCAGCCATTGATCAGCCTGATAGTCCTTTTCGCGCCCTTGGGTTTTTTGCTTCAACAGCCCTAGTGCAAGTTCATCAGCCAGAACGACCGACAGGGAGCGTCGAGCAATCTCGTCCCATTGCTCATTTGTACTACTGTTGCCCTTATCGCATAAGTCTGTAATAAGCGACGATGTCGGGACGAGCCGATAGTGAAAGCCGTCGATGGTGAAGCGACCGACAAAGTCAAGGAGCATCAACAGAGAAAGCGTGACGCCAAGAGTCATCAAGACGGGTGAGCGCAGGCGTCTTCCCCTGACAGTGCCGCACTTTTCCGACCAGATCTGCCCGCACTCCGGACATTGAATTCCCGCGCCCTCGGTCCTTTGATATCCACATCTCAGGCAAAAGTAATCGGTTCCGACGCGCCAACCGTAGCCGATGACGATGCATCCCATGCCAAGATAGAGCAACATGAAAATCAGGCAATCCGTGAGTCTCGCAATCCAGTTACCGGATCCGATGAGCGAGGCTGACGACATCAGAAGGCCCATCAATGCGTATATAGAGATCAGGGCCGCCGGATGACGTCTCATGAGTCGATGCTGAGCCGGCAATCGTTCCCGGCCGATGTCTTCGCCATTTTGTGTAGCCGACTGCCACGGCGTATGCTCCGTCGGGTAAGCATGCCACTTGTCGACCAGAGAGGGAACCTCGTAGGTCACTTTGCAACGCGGGCAGTTCGCGAGGGGAGGATCATCGGATTTTCGATTCATGATTCGCAAGCAGGTTGGACAGACTAAACCATCTTGGGCCGGGATTCGACGAAAAATACGTCGCTCGCGAAAGAGCAGTACTACCACGATAATCAGCAGGATCCCCAGCCCATACCCTGCGAGCATGGCGGCGAAAGGCACGAGTGCGATGCCGCTATTCGACTGTACTCCCCAAAGGACAAGGGCTGACAACACGGTAACCACCACGAGCAAGACAATGAATTGAAATAGGAGCCGGCGAACTCGTCGACGCATCTCCATTCGCCATTCACCCTCGGATTGGGTCCATTCCACGGAAACACCCCGCTTTTAATTCGAGTGGAATCGTCCTTTAAGTAATCACTATCATATCAACTGATCGTGAATGTAAAGACATTCCCGGGATCGCCGCATGGGGATCCCCGGTCGGTATTCGATAAAGTGTCCCCCATGTCATTGCCCGTTCTCCTCGCCATCGAAACCTCACAACGCGTTGGGGGCGTTGCGCTGCGCGATCGAGAGGGGACGATCCACGTCGAAGTCCTGAATGAATCAAAGCGGCACGACGACGACCTGATGCCGGCCATCGATCGGATGTTCTCCAAAGCTGGCCTGACGCCTCGCGATCTCGAAGCGGTCGCCATCTCCATCGGGCCGGGGGGATTTACCGGACTTCGGATCGCCATCACCACGGCAAAGATGTTTGCGCAAACGCTGGGGGTGAAGCTGCTTGCCATCCCCAGCGCCGAAGTCGTGGCTCAGTCGATGGAAGATGAGGCGGGGCCCATCCTTATTACATTGGCGGGGAAAGGTGACAATGCCTGGATCACGCATCTGGTACGTACGAATGGTCTCTGGGAAATTCTGGGGGAGCCTGGTCTGATGGATGCTGGTCAGCTTGATCTTGAGGCGATCACGATTCTTGTCGCTGACCAGTATTTACCGGCTGCCATGCGAAAAAAAGCCCAACAAGTTGGGGTGCCCATCCACGAGCCAAAATTTGATCCCCAGGCCTGTTTGCTCGTGGGAAGCCGATTTTTGCAGGCTGGTTTGGTCACGGAACCGGGAAATCTGAACCCTCTCTACCCACGCCCTCCGGAGGCGGTATCGATCTGGGAGCAGCGAAAAGCCAAGTCTGATGCCTG
>JAPULD010000002.1 GCA_027295365.1 Planctomycetota bacterium | reverse complement strand
GGGAATCACCTCAACGTGGACACGGAACTGCGGATGTGTTTTCACACCTTGCCCAGATCCCCGGCCCCGGCCTCATCGAATCCAATCGGAAGCGATCGACGGCAACTTGGGTTTCCATGGGGGAATACGGGGCGTTACACTCGTGATCTAAATGCTCGGCGTTGGAACCGGGCGAAGTTCAAATGAGAAACGCCGGCTCCAAGGAGAGGTCTGTCGCATGAAGAAGCATTCATCAAGCGATCCACGATCGATACGCACCCTTTGCCATGTGTCATGCCTCGCATTCGTCTTCATGATCGAAGTTGTTCTCTCCGGTCGCACCGTCATTGCGATGCAGGCGGCGCCGAGTTCCGTACCGCTGAAGCCGACGCTGACCCCGGCGGACTATGGTCAATGGGAAAGTCTCGCCGGCAACGGGATCCTCACGCCCGATGGGCGATGGTTGGCCTATGGCCTCCGGCGCGTCAATCGCGAGCGCGAACTCCGGGTTCGTCAACTCGATGGCGAAACCGAGCATGCCTTCGCCCAAGGCGCCAATCCGATCTTCTCTCAGGACGGCGCATGGCTCGCCTGGACGATCAGTCTGACCGAGGAAGAGCAGGAACGATTGACCGAGCAAGAAAAACCCGTCCGGCAGAGCGCTGGCTTGCTCGATCTCGAAAGTGGCGAGGAACGCACGTTCGACGATGTGCAACGCCACGCCTTCGACGAAACGGGTCGATTCCTCGTGCTGCTGGGTTACGCCCCCGACGAACCGAAGGGCAAGGGAGCTGATCTGAGGTTGCTGGAACTTGAATCGGGGATTGAAACCACATTCGGCAACGTCGCGGAGTTCGCCTGGAATGAATCGGGCTCCATGCTGGCGTTGCTCATCATGACCGGGGCCGACCAGAGCAATGGGGTCCAGGTCTTTGATGCCGCCAACGGACGCTTGCGAGGACTGGACTCGACTCCTTCGGCCTATCAGGGTCTGGCCTGGCGCGAGGAGAGCAGCGACCTGGCGGTTCTTCGCTCCATCGAGCCGGCCAGTGAAGAGGAATCGACGTATTTGATCCGGGCCTGGCGCGGACTGGACGGTGATGACTTCACACGACACGAACTCGATGGCGAAACGGAAGGCATCGATGAGGCCCACGAGGTGGTCCGGCATGGCAACGTGAGCTGGTCGGATGACGGCACCATGATCGCCTTCGGGGTGAGGCCGATCGAAGATGAGGACGATAAAGAAGAGAAGGAAGCGGATTCCGAGGAGACCGAAGCGGATGATGATACGGAAGAAGAGGACAAGGACAAGGCGAAGAAGGACAAAGGCGACGACACCGACCTTCCAGGCCTTCAGATCTGGCACAGCGATGACGTGCGCATCATCCCGGGACAAATGGCGTCGAAAGAACGCGATGCGCGCCGGGTCCTGCGATCCGTCTGGCATCTCGTGGAGGATCGCGTCGTCACCATCGGTTCGGACCTGATGGCGAGGATGGAACTCCTCGAAGGCTGGCGGCATGCGATCGAGCGGATCACATCCCCATATCCATGGGAGGAGAAGTTCGGTCGCCCCTATCACGAGGCCTGGGTCATCGACGTGACCACGGGTGAACGTGAACGGATGCATGAAAAGGTTCGCTATTCATGGGGAAGCGCAGGCGGGCATTATCTGCTCACCTTCGATGGCGAGCATTATTCGGCCACCGATCTGCGAACCGGCGATCGTGTCAATCTCACGCGCGACCTGCCCACGACGTTCGCCAATACGGAGTACGACACGCCCACGGACATCCTCCCGCCACATGGCGTGGGGGGATGGCTGGCGGACGACGAGGCGGTGTTGCTCTACGACCGGTTTGACGTGTGGCGCATCGCCCCGGACGGCTCCGGCGCACGCCGTCTCACCCGTGGCGCCGGGAATGAGGTGATCCATCGACTTGCCGATCTCGATCCGGAAGAGGAGGCGTACGATGCGGACCGATCGCTATATTTCCACACCCGGGGTGAGTGGACGGAACGACAAGGCTACGTCCGACTTCAACCCGGAAGCGACACGCCGGAGGTGCTCATGTCCCTGGACAAGAGGACGTCCGGGTTGACGAAAGCCGAAGAGGCTGAAGTCTATTTGTACAGCGTTCAGTCGCGTGAGGACTCGCCCGATTATTTCGTGGCCGGTCCCGACCTCGCCTCCCCGAGACAGATGTCGATGACGAACCCGTTCCAGGAAGATTTCGCCTGGACCCGTTCGCAACTCGTCGAATTCGAGAGTGAATCGGGCCGGCGTCTCCAGGCGGGCCTGCTCTTTCCCGCCAATTTCGATCCGGCGAAGCGATATCCGATGATCGTCTACACGTACGAGTTGTTGACGCCCCGTATCCATTCGTATGAAGTGCCGGATGAGCGTCGGTATTACAACTACATTGCCTGGACGCAACAGGGGTATTTTGTCCTGCTGCCCGATATCGTGTACCGGGCCGGCGATCCCGGCGTGAGCGCCCTCGAGGCGGTGAGGCCGGCGGTGGCGAAAATCGTCGAGCTGGGGTACGCCGATGCCGAACGGGTCGGGCTCATCGGTCATTCCTGGGGCGGGTACCAGGCCGCGTATCTACCCACGCGGACGGACATCTTCGCCGCGTCCGTGGCTGGCGCGCCGCTCACGGACTTCGTCAGCTTCATGGGCCAGATCCATTGGAATCCCGGCATGGCGGAACTGAGCCATTGGGAGACGGGGCAGGCCCGGATGGCGGTGCCCTATTGGGAGGATCCCGAAGCGCATCTGCGCAACTCACCATTGCATCGCGTACACGAGATGACCACCCCCATGCTCATGGTGCACGGCAACAAGGATGGCGTCGTCGAGTTCTTCCAATCGACGGTCTTCTACAACTTCGCGCGCAGGGCGGAAAAGCAGATGGTGCTGCTCGTCTACGAAGGCGAGGACCACGGTTTTCGCAAGAAAGCCAATCAGATCGACTACCACCGACGGATCCTGGAATGGTTCGGTCACTACCTCAAGGGCGAACCGGCCCCCGACTGGATCACCGAAGGCGTGCTGCTCAAGGATCTGGAGGATGAAAAGCGCCGAATCGCCGAGATGTACCCTGACGAAAGCGAAGACGCCAAAGATGATTCGCCGAGCACGCAACCAGACGATGACTGAAGATTAGCCGTGAAGAGATGGGGTCGAGCCCTACGGACACACACCCCATTCGAAGCGGTTCTTGAGAACATCGATGTTGCCAGTGGTAAACTGAACTCCATGAACACCCGCACCGTCGGCATCCTGATTTTCGATGACGTGGAAGTCCTGGACTTCGCCGGTCCTTACGAAGTCTTTTCGAGGACGAGACTCGTGCCGGGGGCGGCCTCCCGACGCTCGGATGAGTCGGCGCCTTTCAACGTTTTCACCATCGCCAGATCTCTTGAACCCATCGCCGCCACGGGAGGGCTTCGGGTGATTCCCGATTTCGATTTCTCGACGTCGCCCTCCATCGACCTGCTCGTGATCCCGGGCGGGTTCGGCACGCGCCCCCTGCTTGATGATGAACTGACCCTCGACTGGATCCGCACATTTACCGAAAGCGCATCGATCACGGCGTCCGTCTGCACCGGGGCCTTGCTGCTGGCGCAACTTGGAATGCTCAAGGGCCGCAAGGCGACGACCCACTGGGGGGCGTTGGATTCGCTCAACGAGATCGATCCCACGATCGATGTCCAACGCGCCACCCGGGTGGTGATGGACTCACTCCCCGATGGCCTCGTCACCTCGGCCGGCGTCTCCTCAGGCATCGACATGGCCTTCGCCATGGTGGAGCATCTGCATGGCCGGGAGGTCGCCAACGAAACAGCCCATTACATCGAATACCCCCGCCCCCGCCCCCGCCCCGGGATGTAGCCCCGCCCCTCTTCTCTTTTCTATTGCCAATTGCCTATTGCCATAAGTCTTTTTATCACAACGGCTTCACCTTCCGCATGTCGTGCTTCGCTTCGAGCACACCCCGCAGGTTGCAGAGATGCCAACTCCAGCTTGCCGCCTCATCGGCCAGCAGCAACAGGTTTTCCTCGTCGTTCATGAATGGACCCTGGCGCAGGGTGACGATCGATCCCTTTTCGACATCGGGCTTGACGACCCAATACACCGGGGCGTGGGTGTCGACGGGGCCGGCGAACCAGTCCCAGACCATCGAGCCGTCCGGGTTGTAATCGAGAATGGCGATCGTAGTCTTGTGAGTCTTCTGGTGATCCCAATAAAACTCGATGGTCCCTCCCGTGCGAAGATCGAGTTCCGCATCGATCGAGAACCAACGCATGAGGCCCCCTGCGGTGGTGAAACAACCGAAGACTTCCTCATGATGCTGGGCGATGGTTTCCTCAAGTTGGAGCCAGACGCCGTCTTTTTCCTGGATGATCGACATGTCAGGGTCGCCCTGCCTTTTCCTCAATTTTGAGCACGATCGGTTCGTGCTTCAATTCATGCTGCACCAGGTCTTCGTACGATTCGGCCCCACGAATCTGCGTGACGCGATCGCCATCGACCAAGACTTCCGCCGGTAGCGGCATCGAGTTGTATCGATTCGCCATGGACATGCCATACGCCCCGGCGGAAAAGACCGCCAGCACCTCTCCTCGCTTGACGGGAGGCAATGGTCGATCAAGGGCGAGAAAATCTCCCGTCTCGCAGATGGGCCCGACGACGTCCGTGACGATCAACCCGGGGAGGTCGGGTTTCATTTCACGCCGGAGGGGGACCTGATCAGCGCAGACCTCACAAGGCCAGATGAAGTGAAACGCATCGTAATGCGAAGGCCTCAGGAGGATGTTCATGCCTCCATCACAGATCACGAAGGTCTTGTCGCCCGAGGTCTTCACGTACAGCACTTTCAAAAGCAGCACGCCGGCGTTGGCGGAGATGCTGCGGCCCGGTTCCAGGATGATCTTCAAACCCTGGGTCACTCTTGATTCAAGGAGCGGCACGATATGGGAGGCATAGTCGGCCGCGATGGGTGACTGATCGGTTTCATAGTTGGCTCCGAATCCCCCCCCCAGGTCGAGCGTATCGATGGTGTAGCCTTCGGTTTTCAATTCGTCGATCAGTTCCAGCGCCTTCTCGATGGAGCGCACATAGGGCTCGGGGGAGTAGACGGGGGAACCGATGTGCAGATGCAGCCCGGCGAGACGGCAATGAGGATCGTGGCCATAACTCTTGAAGAAGGCCCGCGCCCTCTGAATATCGACGCCAAACTTGGTTTCTTTCTTTCCCGTCGTGGTGTAGCGATGCGTCATCGGATCGACATCGGGATTGATGCGCAGTGCCGCCTGACAGGTCATGTCTGACTTCGAGGCGAGTCGGGAGATATTCTCGAACTCCGCCTCTGATTCGACGTTTAACCAGCCTACGCCAGCCTTGATGGCTCGGATAATCTCGGCATCGGTCTTCCCGACTCCCGCGTAGACGCATCGAGCCGGATCGATGCCGGCCAGTTCCGCCCGATGCAATTCCCCCCCGCTCACGAGATCCATGCCGGCCCCGCGTTCGCCCAGCAGGCGACAGATCGAGAGGTTGCTGCAGCTCTTGATCGAATAGCAGATCAGCGGGTCGAGTGGCGCGAAGGCCTCGGCCAGCCGATCGTAATGATCGCAAAACGTCGATCGGGAATAGACATAAAGAGGCGTACCGACTGATTCGGCGAGCGTCGTGCAGGGCACCTGCTCGGCATGAAGTCGGCCTTCGATATATGAAAAATGATCCATGGGGTCGGGCTCGTGATTGTAGCGTCACATTGTACCGGCGACCCGCAATACATCACTCAACCTCAGCCTTCGATGTTCTCTTTCAACAAGGGATCGAATAATCGAAGATGTCCCTGCTCGTCGAGAAACGACTCCCGTTTCAATCCCTTTGGAAAAGGCTTGAACTGCAGACCCACAATGTGATTCTGATCTTCAATGTAGTGGCAATGCCTGATTTCAACCCCGGCCAAGGCATACGTGCCGTTCGTTCGCATCAACTGCACAACCCCTTGTTGGCCCGGTTCAAGGGCCTGACGACTGGAGAGGCACACGCCGCCCGGGGAAAGATTGATGGCTCTCAATACAATCGAATCGCTGCATTGCCCCTGTTCATCAACCAGGATCAGGCCAACCAGCAACTCGTAGGGATGTCGCTTTTGGCCTCGTCGTTCCTTCTTTTCGGCGTTCTCTGAACTGCCGGTCGCTTTGTCAATGATCTGATTGACTGAGTTTGAAGATGTTCCGGTCATGGGATTACTCCTGAGCGTCAATCATGGACGCTTCAAGATTATCGGCTCACCGGAGCCATCGGATGAAACCCGATCACGTTTTCATCATTCAGGCCGAGGCAGATCCGCCTCGATCGATTGGTCTGATTGACGCTTCTGCAGGGCAAGAACGGCCCGCAGCCCTTGCCATGAGCCATATCCATTCCAGGCGGCGAACAGGAGCAGAAGCATCGGAGCCGGAATCATGGGCATGCTTGGCAAGGTGTACTGGGTGTCCAGTACATCCCACACCGCCAGACCGACGAATCCAAGTGCGGAAAGCAGGCCCACCACGCTGTACACCAGGTTCCCAATCAAGCCATTGGCGAAGGTCAGCACCGCCGAGAGGGCGAATCCGATCGAGACGCCACGCAAGACCCAGATGAACGAGGCAAACAGCATCACCAATTGGTTGCTGGTGTTGTAGGGCGTCATGCCCATGAGGAACCCGAAGTACCCGAACAAGGCGGCGCTGAACAACATGTACCCGGAACCGGCCAGGGCGGGATGTCGATCGTTCTCTCTCATATGCATGCCCCATCGAGACAGTCGTTATCCGTTCGCCCCCCTCGCATCCGACATGCGAAGGCTCCCCCACATCATCGAATTGAACCGGGGTGATTGTCCAGCAATCGGAACAAAGAAACCCTCGAAGCGATGAAATGCCTCGCTACTGGGCCAGGCTTTCGACATCGGGGCAGGAGCACATCAGGTTTCGATCGCCATACGGATTGTCGATCCTCGCCACGGGAGGCCAGAATTTGTGTTCTTTGAGCCAGGGCGCCGGGAACGAGGCCTGCTCACGGGAATAGGGATGCGTCCACTCGTCGCTCATGACCATCGCCGCGGTATGGGGCGAATTCTTCAAGGCGTTGTCCTCTCGATCGGAGCTTCCATCCTCGATGGCCTTGATCTCCTTGCGGATGGCGATCAACGCATCACAGAAACGATCAAGTTCCGCCTGCGATTCGCTCTCGGTCGGCTCGATCATCAGCGTCCCCGCGACGGGCCAGCTCATCGTCGGGGCGTGGAATCCATAGTCCATGAGACGCTTGGCGATGTCATCGATCTTGATCCCCGCCGTCTTGTCGAATTCCCGACAGTCGATGATGAACTCGTGGGCCACGTAGCCCCAGATGCCCGAGTAGACGATGTCGTAATGACTTTCGAGTCGTTTGGCCATGTAGTTGGCATTGAGAATCGCGACTTGCGTTGCACGCTTGAGCCCTGCCTCGCCCATGAGGGCGATGTAGACCCACGAGATGGGCAGGATGCTGGGGCTGCCATAAGGAGCCGCGGAAACCGCATCGATGGCATGCTCTCCCGCGCTGTCGGGACGAACCACCGGATGCCCGGGAAGAAACGGCGCAAGATGTTTCGCCACGGTGATGGGTCCCATGCCCGGTCCGCCCCCACCATGGGGAATGCAGAATGTCTTGTGCAAATTGAGGTGACAGACGTCGGCTCCGATGTCGCCCGGGCTGCACAGGCCGAGTTGGGCGTTGAGATTCGCTCCGTCCATATAGACCTGGCCCCCATGCTCATGCACCGAGTCGATGACAGCCCTGACGTTGGGCTCGAACACCCCATGCGTGGAGGGATAGGTGATCATCAACGCACCGAGGGAGTCGGCATGCTGGGTGGTCTTCGCCTTCATATCTTCGAGATCAATGTTGCCATGCCGGTCGCACGCCACGGCTACGACCTTGAAACCCGCGATGACCGCGCTGGCGGGGTTGGTGCCATGAGCTGAGACGGGGATCAGGCAGACGTCCCGATGATCGTCGCCATTCGATTCGTGATACGCACGGATGATCGCGAGGCCTGCGTATTCGCCTTGCGAGCCGGCATTGGGCTGCAGCGAGCAGGCGTCGAAACCCGTGATGATCGCCAACCAGTTCTCAAGCTGGCGGAACATCTCCCGATAGCCCTCGGTCTGGCTCGACGGGGCGAACGGGTGCAGGTTCCCGAATTCGGCCCACGTCACCGGCAACATCTCGCTGGTGCCGTTGAGCTTCATGGTGCAGGAGCCGAGCGGGATCATGGAAGTCGTGAGGGAAAGATCCCGAGCCTGGAGCTTGGTCAGGTAGCGAAGCATCTCCGTTTCGGAGTGATACGTGTTGAAGACGGGATTCGTGAGGTAGCCGCTCTGGCGGGCCAGGGACTCGGAATAACCAAGCTCGTATGAATTTGCGAGTTGGTCGATATCGAATTCATTGGCCGATGCATCGGACCCGGTCGCGAACGCCTCGAGGAGGGCGCGGACGTCATCACGTGTCGTCGTTTCGTCCAGGGACACGCCGATCGTTCCATCTTCGAAACGTCGGAGATTCAGGCGTCTTTGCTGCGCAGCTTCATAGACTGCCTCGGCATTGGCATGGTGCAATGACACCCGAAGCGTATCGAAGAATTCATGATCCCCGAGGTCGTGACCCATTCGCTGGAGTCCGGTGGCGAGGGCTCCGGTATAGGCGCGAACCCGCTGGGCGATGCG
>JAPULD010000199.1 GCA_027295365.1 Planctomycetota bacterium | reverse complement strand
ACTTCTCGTGTATACCCCAGCGAATCAGAATGGAGTTCCGCGGCCCGATCCAGCCATTTGACGTATTCAATGTTGGAGACATGCTCGATCGCCCGGCTCATGTGCTCGCGCCCGATTTCGATGTCGCACAGAAAGGGCTCGGGATGGGGTATATCGAATCCCCTCAAGTCAAGATCAGCAGGCTTCGTCCGGACGCTCAGGCCCGGGACGTCAAGTGAGAGTGAATTGGGATTCTCGCTCATGTCGGGTCGATCTCACGCAAGTATTTCCAGGAGTACAAACCCGTGTCGTGGCCATCGGAGAAGGAAATCTTGATCGCGTAATTCCCGACGAACTCGGCACCGAGAGCCACCAATGGACCCGTAGAGCTCGCCATTGACGAAGGCAGGACCGTCAGCGGATTCTTGGCCATTTCATCACGCAGCTTTTTGGTTTCAGCCGAGGGGGACATCTTGCGAAGGTAATCGATCGGGTATGTACTGACTCTGCCATCGGACCAACGGATAGTCAGGGCAGTGTCCTTCTTGAGATCCAGATGCTCGGGGCGATGCTCCATGCACGGATTGTATCCCTCGCTACAGTACGAACGCCAAAGGGGACTGGAATTGTTGACGTTTCAAACGCGAATACCACATCAATGATGCATGCTGAACATCCCGCCGATCGCCTCTTGTCAAGGATCGAAACCCTCGCCGCTCCGGTCTGTGTCGGGCTGGATCCGGTGGTCGATCGTCTGCCGGACTGCTTGCGTGATGGCTCCGAACCAATCGCGGCGATTCTCGATTTCAGCCTTGGGGTGCTGGAAGCGGTGGCAGGGCACACGCCTTGCGTCAAGCTTCAATCCGCCTGCTATGAGCGATATGGTCCGGCGGGGATACAAGTGTTGTTTGAATGCATCACCAAAGCTGAGCAACTGGATCTGGAAGTCATTCTCGATTTCAAGCGAGGCGACATCGGCATTTCTGCCCAGCATTATGCCGAGGCGGCCTATCGTGATACTTCCACGCAGCCATCCTGGGTGACGGCCAGTCCCTATCTCGGTGCCGACGGATTCGACCCGTTCGTTCGTCCGGACCGCGGCGCATTTGTGCTGGTCCGGACCAGCAATCCCAGTGGCGATGCCATTCAGGAAATGAAACTCGAAGGCGGGGGTACGGTCGCCGAGGCCGTCGGGGCCTATGTGGCCAAAGCGGGCGAAGCCAGTGTCGGCGCGCGAGGCTACAGTGCGATCGGCGCCGTCGTGGGGGCCACCAAGCCAGAAGCCGCGGCACGATTGCGCGAGATCATGCCTGATCAGTTGTTTCTGGTTCCCGGATTCGGAGCCCAGGGAGGCGGGGCCGACGATGTGAAGCCCTGTTTCAAGTCCGATGGCACCGGGGCTCTCGTGACGGCCAGCCGCAGCGTCATTTATGCTTTTGATTCACGCGATGATGATTGGCAAGGCAAGATTTCCGAAGCCGCCAAGAAGCTTGCTGATCAAGTTGGCGTCATTGCGGGACTCCGTTGAGTTTGTCATTCAGTCACTTCCGGGGTGTCCGGGGGTGTCTGGGGGCGTCCGGGGGCGGTTAACATAATTCCAGAATCGTCGGTTATCAGGACGCCATGCAAGTTCTGAGGGATTCAAACCCGGGAACCCCGATCTGGCCGACAAAGAGGCATCATGAACAGCCAAGCCCCTCGAATGATTCAAGAATTGCCCAACCGGACCAAGATCGTCGCCACCGTGGGGCCGGCGTGCAGCGATCTCGAGACGTTGACGAAGCTCATTGAATCGGGCGTCTCGGTCTTCCGTCTGAATTTCTCGCATGGCGATCTGGAGACGCAAGCGAAGCGAGTCAGCCTGATCCGTGAGGCCGCGACGCTCGTGGATCGACCCATCGCGCTCATGGGCGACCTGCAGGGGCCAAAGATTCGCGTGGGCCAGGTGCCATCTCCGGGGCTCGAGGTCAGGAAAGGCACGAACGTCATCTTTCATCGCGAGTCGCTGGACGCCCATGCCGATGGCGATGTGTGTCATCTGTCCTGTACCTATCAGGGACTCGTTGATGATGTATTGCCGGGTCAACGTTTGCTCGTCAACGATGGCGCGGTGCGCATGCTGATTCTTGAAAAGCGCTCTGATGAAATCGAATGTTCCGTCACCACCGGAGGGCTGATCACCACGGGCAAGGGCATCAACCTGCCAGAGTCGGACCTCAACGTCGAAGTGCTTGGGACGCGTGACTGGAGTCACGTTGATTGGGCCATCGAGCAGGAGCTGGATGGCCTGGCCATGAGTTTCGTCAGGCGAGCCGAGGACATCATCGAGCTTGATGAAGGCATCAAGTCGCGTCTGGCCTCGCGAGGGGGCAAGATGTCGAGGCTTCCCATCGTGGCGAAGATCGAATTGCCCAAGGCGGTGGAGAACATCGTGTCCATTCTCAAGGTCGCCGATGCGATCATGGTTGCCCGGGGCGATCTGGGGGTTGAGCTTGATCTTGCCCGAGTGCCGATCGTCCAGAAGCAATTGCTCCAGACCGCTCATGACTATGGTCGCCCGGTCATCGTCGCCACGCAGATGCTGGAGACGATGATCCACGCGCCGATCCCGACCCGGGCCGAGGCGACTGACGTGGCCTGTGCCATCGTCGATGAGACCGATGCCACCATGCTCTCGGGAGAGACGGCGGTTGGTGAGTATCCCGTCCTGGCCGTGGAGACGATGCGACGGATCACCCAGCACACAGAGGAATATCTCGAACAGCATCCCGCCCCCGAGACACCACCTTTGTATCTTCCCGAATCGGATTTCTGGACCGCCGCGCTGGCCCATGGGGTCTGGACCATTGCCACCGATATCCAGGCGAAGTTCATCATCGTGTGGACCCGCAAGGGCCACGGGGCGCGATTCCTCAGCCAGAACACGTTCCACGTGCCCATCATCGCCGCGACCCCCGAAGCCCATGTCGCCCGGCAATTACAGTTTTTCAGGGGGGTGATTCCGATCCACTGCGCCGAGGAACCTGACAGCCTGGGCGATCTGGCCCGGTGGATCGACGATTGGCTGATCGAGAAAGGGTGGGCCCAGGAAGGCGACTCCAGCGTGCTCGTCACCGGGGGCAGCATCGGCCGCGACACCACGCCCAATCGTCTGGCGATCCACGCCATTGGCCAGTCGCACTAAGAGCTACAATCCGCTCATGCAGGCTGCCATCCTTGCCATCGGCGATGAACTGGTTCTGGGAGAGAACGTCGATACAAACTCGGCGTGGCTTTCCACGCAACTTGCCCAACATGGGGTGTTGACCATCGAGCACCGCACGGTGGGTGACGATCGGCAGCGGATTGCGGCCACGATCGTCGAGCTCGCTCAACAAGTCAATGTCTTGATCATGACCGGTGGACTTGGCCCCACTCAGGATGATCTGAGTCGCCATGCCTTGAACGACGCGATGGATCCCGGGAAGGAACTTCTCGTCGATGAAGAAGCGGTTCGCTTGCTCAAGGTGATATTTTCGAAGCATGGGCGACCCATGCCCGAGT
>JAPULD010000198.1 GCA_027295365.1 Planctomycetota bacterium | reverse complement strand
CGTAAAACCATCCGATTCAGACAACGTTCGCCACTACTAATATCGAAAAATGACATGAATGTCAAGTTATAACGGAAACACAGCGTCATTTCTTGCCATCACCAACCAAATCGTTCTTCCCGCCAGGGATCACCATGCATGTGGTAGCCATTGACTTCCCAGAAACCCGGTGCGTCGGTTTCCCTCAATTCCAGACCAGAAATCCACTTCGCCCCCTTCCAGAAGTACAGTTTCGGCACGATCGCGCGAACCGGAAAACCGTGATCGAGGCCTAATGGCTGGCCATCGTGGTGATGGCAAAGAATGCAATCCTCATCTGTAAATACTTCCAACGGGAGATTGGTCGTCCAATCATCTCCAGGGGCGGAAGCGGCATGCTGCATCACGAATTTTGCCCCTGATTTTGGCTTCGCGAGTTCAATTAGAGACTTGATCTGCACACCCGTGAAGACATTGTCCAGACGTGACCAATGCGTCACGCAATGAATATCGCACTTCACATCGACCTGGGGAAGTTGCAAGAGTTCGTGGTAGGTCAGCGTATAAGGATTCTCACACAATCCCCACACCTTGAGTTCCCAGGTCTCAAGATCGATTTCCGGAGCGCCCCCATAGTGCAAGACCGGCCACTTTTTCGTCAATGTCTGGCCCGGTGGAGTTCGAGCAACAGGATCGCCATCGCCCCGCAACGTGTCGGAACTGATGATCAAAGGTCGTGTCGTGGATGTCGATTCGAGGATGGCCATAAGGAACCGATGCTCCTTAGACATCAAGCGGCTTGAAAGTTGAGCCGCTCTGCACATAAAAATTCACCAACTCCCCTTCGACGCAATTCTCCAGATCCTGGTCTTCACCCAAACTCACCCACATGGGAACTGAGACATCGACGCACACCTGTCGCTCTCGCTCATCGATTGCGATGACGACTCCCGCGACGATCCGGGGCGAACCGAGAACGGGTTCAATGAAAAGTCCCCCGCCCCGCGCGGAATGAATTTTCATTGCCTTGGCGTGAATGGTTCCCTTGAGTCGCTTCCCGACTTTTTGCTTCAGTTGATTGGCGTCAATGCTCGGCACGAGGTGCAATCGATATTCCGTCCCGGGAATCGCCATGACAAGATAGTCATCCTCGATGCTTTGCAGGACACATCGGGCGATGGTTCGTTGGTCAATTTGCTCCAGGGTCACGCACGTTCTCCAATGTGAGCGGCATCGATGCCGAGTGATACAAGGTGTCGCCTGATGATAGCTTACCCAGCGCCCTTATACATCCGCCCCGGCCAGGGGAGCGAGGGTCGGGCGAGGCATGCCGAGAAAATTCGCCAGCAACATTGGCCCTTCGAGGGTCAGAAAGCTCTCGGGGTGAAATTGCACCCCATCCAAGGGCGATTGTCCGGGCACTGGCTTGAGACGGAGCCCCATGACCTCTTCCTGTTCAGTCCAGGCACTGACCTCGAAATCATCCCCGATCGAATTTCGCTGGACGATCAGCGAGTGGTAACGCGTGGCGACGAATGGATTGGTGAGCCCCTCGTAGATCCCCTGTCCGTCATGATGGATGAGCGACGTCTTCCCATGCATGAGCGTGTGGTGCCTGACGACGTTGCCCCCATGTCGATCGGCGATCGTCTGATGACCCAGGCAGACGCCCAGGATCGGTATTGAGCCTTCGAAATGTTGGATCAATTCACCACAGACCCCGGTCTCGTCGGGTGTCCCGGGACCGGGGGAGATCAACAGATGCGTCGGATTCAGACCGATCGCCTCGTCAAGGGTGATCTTGTCGTTGCGAACCACCCGCACATTAAGCGATGAATCGAGTTCCCCGATCCGCTGGACGAGGTTGTAGGTAAATGAATCGTAGTTGTCGATGAGCAAGAGCATGGCTCATGCATCGTATCCGACTGTTCGCACCAAGATAAGGGAGAGATCGGTCAAGCCGCCTTTGCGGTGCCGGCGACGCCATCTCGGGTGACCACGAACAGCGAGTCGGTGATCGGATAGGGCAATCGTCGGTAGTCCAGGTGGACGCGCTTGTTGATTCGCTCGACGAATTCCTCGGGCTCATAGGACATGGCCAGGAACATGTCGCGAGCCGGCGTTGCGACGTAGAAATCACCATCAAGCTCGGGTGCGAGTCTCTCGAACAACCGCCCCAGCAGAATGCGAGCCGCGTCGTAGCCATCATGCTCGGCCAAGATCGCCGCGCGTCCGCCTTCGGTCGAATCGACCACCTGGACCTTGAGTTCAGGGGTGTAGATATTGAGGTTTCGCCTGGAAATCTCGTCCAGATCCTCAGCCTGAAGCCCCCATTTGAGCATCTGCTCGATGGTGATGGACACCGTCATGTGAGGCAGATCGATGACATAGACGATGACCGTGTTGTTGACGAATGGCATATGAGCGACCTGCTCACGATCGAGTTGTTCGAAAATGCTCAACGGCTGAATGCGGGGCATGATCCTGGTCTTCGCCACGGACAAAGGCAAAGGCATGGCCCCGAGATTGTCGCCTTCGACCAGTCGATCAAGATAATTTTCGACGATCTCCAAGCCCCGGGGCGGATCGCAAAGGACCATTCGATAAAGATTATTGAGTCCGAGGTGCTTTCCATTGAGAATCAGGTCCATGGGGCCGGCTAATTCAATGGATCGTTCCGGAAATTGTCGCCTCAGAATCTTGGCGACCTGTTCTCCAAAAGCCTCTGGTTCTCGCGGCATCCTGGCCATTTCAAACTCCACACGATGCCCCTTCCAAGTATATGCGGGACATGCACTTACGTCTTCGACTCCTTGACATAACTTGATTCATACTCCTGCCAGTTTTCGTGATACTTCCAAGATTCCGACCCGTGCAGGTGAATCATCGGTCAGGACACGTATAAAGCCCCTGTTTTGACTTCCGGAAAACATTTCGGCCACATTCCAAGCTTTTCGACCTACCCTTGGGACATGTACGAGAACTGCTCAATCGGACCCATTCAAGTGGGCACAGAACATCCGCTCCTGGTCATGGCGGGCCCCTGTGTACTTGAATCATCGAAAATCAATGATTCCATCGCATTGACGATGAAGGCCCTGTCCCATGAGCTTGGCTTCAATTACATCTTCAAGGCCAGCTTCGATAAGGCCAATCGATCAAGCATTCATTCGGACCGTGGCCCGGGCCTTGAGGCAGGGTTGGCCGAATTGACCCGAATCGGAGGGGATTTCGACCTGGGCGTCATGACCGACGTCCATGAACCTGACCAAGTTCCCCACGTGGCCCCGGTCGTCGATTTGCTCCAGATCCCGGCATTTCTTTGTCGTCAGACTGATCTCTTGATGGCCTGCGCCGCATCGGGCAAAGCCGTCAATGTGAAGAAGGGCCAGTTCATGGCTCCGGCCGAGATGACCAATGTCGTCAACAAACTCCAGGAGGGTGGATGTCAGAATCTGATGCTGACCGAAAGGGGCACATTCTTTGGCTATCACCGACTGGTCAACGATTTCATCGGATTGGGCGATCTGATGACTTTGGGGCCCCCGGTGTGTTTCGATGTCACCCATTCCACCCAACTTCCGGGTGGTGGCCACGACCACAGCACGGGGCGACCCGATCGAGCCCGATTGCTGGCCCGCGCCGCCACCGCGGCAGGCGTCCCCGCGTTGTTCATCGAGACTCATCCTGATCCATCCACCGCCAGATCCGATGGGAGCACGGTACAGCCCCTGACTGCGATGAAAGAGCTCCTCGAGGAAGTGATCTCGATTCGGAATGCATTGGCTCCTGCTCATGCGAAGGGCACCTGATTTTCGAAACGTTCGAAATTCACCTCTGGCCCCCTTCCGCGCCGACGACTACCATTGAAAACACATGAACCACTGCGATTTCTGCAACAAACCGGCTGTCGTGCACGAGGTGACCGTAAAGAACGGGATCCAGAAGGAAGTGCACCTCTGTCAGGAGCACGCCGCAGAGATCGGCATCGACATGCCGGACCATCAACCGATTTCCCAGCTTCTGACCAAGTTCACCGTGTCCCATTCCTCAGGTTCAAATCCCAGTGCCGGATCTCAACGCCGACCGAAACGCGTGTGTGACGAATGTGGCCTCAGCTATGCGGAATTTCGTAAGAAAGGCACCTTGGGATGCCCCAATTGCTACGACGCATTTGAGAAAACCCTTTCCTCGCTCGTCGCCCGTGCCCAGAACAACGCCACGCACCATACGGGGAAAGCTCCGAAGCGAGCAGGGACTTCCCTTGATCGCCAGTTGATGATCAAACAACTGATCGTGGATTTGGATTCAGCCGTGGCGGCGGAACAGTACGAACGGGCCGCGGAGCTACGGGACCAGATCAGCAAGCTTGAAATCATCCTTCCCGCGGAAGACGCAGCCGAAACGACCTGAAGCGAGCGGAGCCGATCAGATGGAACTGAAATCGCAAGGGCCCTGGACAAACAGCGATGCGCCGCATGCCGACGTGATCATGAGTTGTCGTGCACGACTGGCAAGGAACATCGCGGGCTTTCCGTTCGTCAATCGCGCTTCGGAAACTCAACTTCAGGAGATCGTCAACATCAGCCGTCAGGTGCTCCTGGGCAATCAGGTCGCGGGCGGCATGTTCTGGGTCGACCTGCCCCAGGCGACGGAACGGGACCGGAATCTACTTGTCGAACGACACCTGATCTCCAAGCACCATTCCAATTCCGAACTAAAACGAGGAGTCGCCATCTCGGGTGACGAAGCCCTCAGCATCATGGTCAACGAAGAGGATCATCTGCGAATGCAAATCCTCGCGCCCGGGTTGAATCTCAAATTCGTTCATGACCGCATCAATGAGGTGGATGACTCGATCGAAAAGACGCTCGATTTTTCCTTTTCGTCGCGATGGGGATACCTCACGGCCTGCCCGACGAATATCGGGACCGGAATTCGTTTCTCCGTCATGATGCACTTGCCAGCTCTGAAGATCACCAACGAGATCGAGAGAGTACGACGAGCCGCGAAAGATCTTCATCTCGCCGTTCGCGGGTATTACGGCGAGGGTTCGGAGTCCGCGGGCGATTTCTACCAGATCTCCAA
>JAPULD010000197.1 GCA_027295365.1 Planctomycetota bacterium | reverse complement strand
TTGCCCATGAGTCCGGAACCCGAGACTCGACGGCAGACCGGGCAGTCGGGATTGATCCACTGCAGCACCACGGTTTTGCCCTTGAAGTCCGAAAGTGAAAATTCCTTGCCATCCGCATCGGAGAGCGTGAAGCTCGGGGCGGCCTCGCCCACCTTCGCCTTGGCGTCGCCCATCGAGGCCCCGTAGGACGCGGTGGTGACGAGCATCGTGGCGAAGGCCAGCATAGAAAAGAGTTGACGACGTTTGATCATGATGTCTTGCTCCGTTGCACTGTAAAAAAACCAGATTGAAAAAGCAGGGACCATCCTCGATGGGACCGCCCTACGGATTGGATACGGGAAAGACAAAGGCGTAACTCGGATCATCCCGGCTCTCGCCCAACCCCAGGACTCCCGAGATGGCGAGATTCCCATCGATCGCATTCTGAGGTTTCACTTCGACATCAACTTGCACATGCAGACGATCATTCTCGAAGTGTATGAATGGCTTGCCGAACGTGATGCCGGGGCGTTCGATGGGGAAGAAAGTCGCCACATCAGCATGACCTGCTTGCATCGAAATGATCAGCTGGCCCTGGCGAAATTCCACCTTGGCCCCTTCTTGTTCGAGCAGAGGTTTCGGCAGTCGCTTCATCGCGGCAAGCAGTTTTGGATCGACCTGACTTTCGTGAGTCGAAGGATGTTTCGTGGTCGGGATCGTGATCGAGAGCCGTTCGTCGCCAAACAGGCAATAATTCTTGCAGACGAGGTAGGTGAGATGCGCTTCGAACGTCACCTCGCCATCCTTCAGACTTTCAGGAGCCACCACGGGAACGAAGAGCACCACCTTGTCCTCGTACCCATAGGTGAGACCATCCGGTTCATCCCAGTGGCCAATGGTGATGGGGCGGGTGAATTGCAAATCACCCATGGCAAAACCCTCTGGAGCCGAAACTTTGATCGACGTTGGGGCACCACTTGCCCCGGGATTCGTCCAATAGATGTGCCACCCGGGTTTGATTGAAAACACAAAGGCCAGTTGAAAGGGTTGGCCCGGGGCGATCTGCTTCAGATCGGAGGTCACTGAAACCGAGACCAGGTCGCTCGCGCTCTCTTGCTGGCTTGATGGAGGGGTGAACTGAGCCTTCGCATCGTGGGTGAGACACAGCAATGCTGCCCACATCAGGCAGGTCATGGTTACGCTCACATTGTTCTTCGCCCACCAACGCATGTCTTGTATCTACTTTCACTTGATCAAAGAGTTGCGATCTCTGACCGGTTGGCTCATTCAATACCGCCCCAAAGGCTCGAATTCGCGGTTTTGTAGCACTCAGAGCATTCTGCCCGATCTCGTTCGATTAGAATCTTTGCGTCATGATCATTATTCAAGGTTCTTTGGGTTTGATTCATATTCTTCGAATCTACAGTATTCAAGACCCCCGGAATTCAAGACCCACGGAAATAGCCTGAATTCCAATCCGGAAGATGGCAACAGGACCGATGTCCTCAGGAGATGCATTTGATGCTCAAGCGACGAGCTTTTTCATTCCTCATCGTAGCCTTGGCGATTTTCATGGCGTCTGGCTGCGGCTCCAGCGTCAGCGACAAGAGCCTCAAATACGTCAACCCCAATGAAGCCATTACGCTCCAGGCAGGTCGTGACAAACTCCTGGGCCTGGGGGGAAGTTCCCAAGGCGTCTATATCGACCCCCGAACCAAGATTGCCTTTCAAGGAGGGCATATCGAAGGGGCCATCAATTTGTCCTTCAATCAGATTCGCCATGAAATGCCCCGCCTTCGTGAGTATGGCGTCCTGATCGTGTATGGCGACAATTACAATGATCCCCTCGCCATCGCGATGAGCAAGCGACTCATCGAGGTTGGTCTGAAGAACGTCCACACGCTTCGGGGTGGCCTCCAGGCCTGGAAGGCCGCGGGCAATGTCGTCACGATCGGCGAATGAAGGCAACCTCAATCGTCGAGCGTGAACATTGGCTTTACGTGCTCGTTTCGATCTGGCGTCGTGATTGACACCCGATATCCATCTCGCAAAGCCCCGGCCGACCACTCACCCTGAGGTGTCATCGCGATCATGCCAACCTGGTGGGTCTCGCGAATCTCGTTGTCCTCGCGAATTCGGTTCAGTGATTCTCGAATCGCCTCATCGGGTGCCGCGCCTTGGCGCATCAATTCCACCACGAGAAACGAGTTGCATTCACCCATCACGAGTTCACCCGTCCCGGTGGCGGTGGCGCCGCCATGGCTCGGATGGACGTAGAGCCCGCTGCCGATGATGGGCGAATCGCCGACGCGTCCGGGGACCTTGTAGGGAAGGCCGCTCGTGGAGCACGCACCGCTCAGCACGCCATTGGCATCGATGGCGAGGATGCCGATGGTGTCATGGAACAAAGGACCACCAGAGCCATCATCAATAGGTCGGGGCGGAAAGATTTTCGAGTCATGGTCGATGCCACGAGCCTCTTTTTCATGTTGCCACTGCTCCCATTTTTTCTTCGCTTCGTCTGATAGCAATGAAGCGGGTTTGAGCCCTTGCTCCAGGGCGAAGGCGTCGGCGCCCGCTCCAGCCAGCATGACGTGATCCGTGTTCTCCATGATCCGCCTGGCCACGGAAACAGGATGCATGAACATCTTGATCGCGCAGACGCTGCCGCACGCTGAGGGGGAAAGCATGATGCAACCGTCGAGGGACATCTCGCCATCACGATCGGGCAGGCCTCCATACCCCACGGAGTCGATGTTCGCATCGGCGTCGATGGCGCGGCAAGCCTCCTCCACCGCATCGAGACTCGAACCACCATCCCGCAATGCGGGCCAGGCGGCTTCGTGTCCCACGAGACCAAAGGACCACGTCGAAACCATGATGGGGGTGGTATCCATGAGGGCGTACTGTAGCGTCGTTCATTCCCTATCGCCTTCGCATGGCCCGAGTTCAATTCAGACTCTACGATCCTCTCCCATGCCAAACACGCCCCACGATTGCCTCATTCATACGATTGACACGAACTGGTTGGGGCAGCCTCACTACACCGCGGTGTATCTGCTCGAAGCTCCCGAGGGCTTGTGCCTGATCGAGACCGGGCCACACAGCGCGACGGAAAACGTCGTGGCCGGTCTGCACGAGCTTGGGCATAAACCCGAGGACATCGACCACGTTCTCGTCAGCCACATTCACCTCGATCATGCCGGGGCGGCGTGGTGGTGGGCGCAGCAAGGCGCCATGATTCATGCCCACGAGTTCGGGGCCAGACACCTGATCAATCCCGTGGCGTTGCTGAAGAGCGCGACCCGGATATACGGCGATCGGATGGATCAACTCTGGGGGAGCGTCGAACCGATCGACGAATCGAGGATGAATCCCGTCCATGGCGACGCGGTGCTTGAGCTTGCCGGTCTTTCAATCCGTGCGATCGAAACTCCCGGGCACGCGCGTCATCATCACGCCTTTGCGTTCGTCACCCAGGAGCACGGATCAATCTGCTTCACGGGTGACGTCGGGGCAATGATCATGCCCAAGGGTGATTACATCGCGGTGCCGACCCCGCCCCCTGATTTTGACCTTGACGCATGGCTCGTTTCGTTGCATCGACTTCAGGCTGAAAATTTCGATGCCATCTTCCCCACCCATTTTGGCATTCACGAGGATCCCTCCACGCATTTCCGGAGACTGAGCGATGCGCTCACGGCGCATTCGAGCTTCGTGGGCGATCTCATGACCACGGGCGCGTCTCAAGAGGCCATCTATGAAAAGCTCGTCGAATGGCAACGCGTCATTGCACTCGAGCAGGGGACACCTGAATCACAGTACCGTGAATACGTGATCGATCACCTGATGGCGATGAATGTCACCGGGCTCATGCGATATTGGTCAAAGAAGCGTGAGGCCTGACATAAAAAAAGACGAGGCCTGAGTCTCGCCATGTAAAATCGTTCGATGGTGTTCAACTCAAATCGTCGATTCGGTGATACGTAACACTTCCTCGACGGAGGTGACGCCATCAGCGATCTTCTGGAAGCCGTCTTGCCTGAGCGAGACCATGCCCCGCTCGGCACAAATACGCCTGAACTCGGTGACGCTGGGATTGCTGGCCACCTTGTCGCGCAGGAAATCGTCCATCATCAGCATTTCATAGAGACCACATCGGCCTGCGAAACCGGTTTCGCGGCACTTGCTGCACCCCACACCATGCTTCATCGTGCTCGACGTCAAGCCGTGCATTTCAAGAAATTCCTTGAGCTCTTCTTTGACTGGAACATCTTGTTTGCAGTTGCTGCAGATTCGCCGGGCCAGACGCTGAGCCAGGACGGAATTGAGCGCGGCACCCACGAGGAATGGCTCGATGCCGATGTTGATCAAACGCGTGACCGAGGACGGAGCATCATTCGTATGCAAGGTTGAAAGCACGAGGTGACCCGTGAGCGACGCCTGGATGGCGACGCCGGCAGTCTCCATGTCGCGAATTTCGCCGACCATGACCACATCCGGATCCTGACGCAGCAGGGAACGCAACGCCACGCCGAATGTCATGCCGATCTTCTCGTGTATCTGGATCTGCGTGATGCTCGGGACGTTGTATTCGACCGGGTCTTCGACCGTTGAAACGTTGAGCCGGCGCAGATCCATCTGTTGCAGCGATGCGTACAAGGTGGTCGTCTTGCCTGAACCGGTGGGACCGGTCACCAGAATAATCCCATGGGGCTGGGCGATCTGATTCTTCCAGATGGTCAGGGTATCTTCACCGAATCCGAGATCTTGCAGGGGAACGTTGATCGAACGGGTGTCGAGAATACGCATCACCGTCTTCTCGCCCTTGGGAGTGGGCACCGTGGAGACACGCAGGTCGAGCTTGCGCCCATGCACGGTGGCACGGATGCGACCGTCCTGGGGCAGGCGACGCTCGGCGATGTCGAGGTTCGCCATGATCTTGATGCGTGACGTGAGAGCGGCGTGCATCTTCCTTGGCGGGTTCATCATTTCGAACAACACGCCATCGATGCGGAATCGAACCTTCATGGATTTTTCATCCGGCTCGATGTGAATGTCGGATGCGCCTTCGGTGAGGGCCGTTTGAATGATATGGTTGACGTATCGAACGACGGGTGAGGAATCCGCGTCCTGGGCGCTGGCGTCCTCGGCCTCGTCCTTGACCAGTTCGACATCGTCTTCGTCCACGTCGGCCAACAACTCGTTGACGTCGTATTCCTCGGCCTTGTCCTGATCGAGTCCTTCGAGGATGGCGTTGATGTTCTCCAACGACAGCAAGACGTGCTTGATGGATCGTACGCCGAGACGACGCTTCACATCGTCCAACAGGAACACGTCGTCGGGGTTGTTCGTGCCCACGACCAGACGTGACCCCTCCTTGCGCAGGGGGATGACCAGGTTTTCCTTGCAGAATTCGATGCCAAGCTTGCGGATCGACTTGAGATCGAAGTCGTCGATGTTCTCCGGATCGGGTTGCTCAAACGGCAGCATCGCCATCTCGGCGATGACATGCATCACCTTCTCTTCAGGGGCGCCGATCTCGACCAGGGCATTCTCGATGCTCATGCCGGGCGACTGGCGTACGACGCGTTTGGCGTCGGAAAGGTTTTCCGCGGTGATGACCCCCCGATCCAAAAGGATCGTCCCCAGTTCGTTGCTTTCCTCACGGCGGGCCAGTTCATTGCCGGAGAGCGGCTCCGGCGACCCCTCGGAGTTCAACGCCGGCGAGATCTCGTCCGGAAGCTCGATC
>JAPULD010000196.1 GCA_027295365.1 Planctomycetota bacterium | reverse complement strand
GGGCAAGCCCTTGGGCGCAACGAAGGAACATCGGATAGTCACTGTCGGGGACATCAGCCAGGATTCTTGCAATCACCATCAATGAGAGCGGCTGCGCAAATTGGGTCATAATATCAAATCGTCTGGCAGATACAGCCTTGTCAAGTAGGCGGTCAACGATGTCTTGAATATGAGGGCGATAGCCTTCAATCGTGGCCTTAGTAAAGAGTGGGGCAAACAATTTCCGCAATCGATCATGGTGTGGTGAGTCTTGAAGACTCATGTATTTGGAAACATGTTGGAGAAACATCTTCATTTCGGCAGCTTCACCTAGGAATTGGCGCTCCAGCAAAGCAGCTGTTTTTTGGACTGACAATCGTGGATCTCGTAGGGCAACGCGAACATCCTCGTATTTGGTCAGAACCCAGGCATTCAGCCCCCCGCACCAATGAACAGGGTCTTTGCAACGCAGTTCGCTGTAGAAGGGATATGGATTCGTATTGAATTCTGGCTCGTCAAACCAGGTTTCGCTGAGATGCATGGCTCTCTTGCTCCTAACGACGTCGCCGGTCAGATTACACTTGTACGAGATGAACGGATTTTTTATTGCCGTGAGGTTGAGTCCATATTTTCGTTCTTGATCATCAATTTGGCTACAAAGAGTGCCTTTAATTACGGGATCAAAGGAATGATCATTATACCGTTACTTATGATCGATCTGAATAATCCGGGGGAGGTAGCAGGACAAGTACGATTAAGGCAGAAAACGGATCAGAAATGCTCTGTAGAAAACCCCTGCCTGATGGCTCGATTCGTCACGTGGGGGCAATGCCAGACTCTATAAAGCAAGCACTTTTGGAATTGATCACCCGGCCAGAATGCTCGAAACCAGAGGTATTCTACAGAGCAGGCCGGAAGTCTTTTCTTTGATCAGTGGAGCCCGTAGGTTTCCACCATGCCTGACCGCTGTAAACCGTCCTTCCAGCTCCCCCCACCTGCCCCGATTGGCCCTACGAGCCTCGAATTGGCGGCACTTGGCCAGAGTTTGGCCGGCAAGGCCCCAACTGCACCCGGGCTATCGACCCCAAAAACGTGGTTTTTTAGCGAGACCTCCCACTGGCGCATCCGAAATCGATGATTTGCCCGATGACTTCATGAGAAAGCCCCGCCTTTCCAGGCGGGGAAGTTGTACCTGGGCGGGGAGTATTTTCTTTATTGCGTGTCTGAGGAATAGGGCGCCGGGTTCTCGCTCGGCGGCCTCTGCCAATCATCGGTCCGGCCCCTGATCTTTCGAATCAGGGGTGCGCAGATCCCGTCACCGTCGATCCCGTCGGGCGGTGCTGAAGTGAATCCAGAAATTTCGTGAACGATGCATCACAAAGATCGATCGTCTCGCGGGGGCCCACGGCCTTGACGTAATACCGTCCCGCCGGAGCGTCGATGACCGCCGCGAGCATTCGATAGTCTGCCTGATCAACATGTTCGCCACTGCCCGGTGAAGTCTCGGCGACGTATCGCCCCGCAACATCGACGGTCAGAATCTTCGTATCGGCGACGGTTCGCTCCTCGATTCGAGCGGTCGATGTCGGGGGATTGCCCGATTCATCCTCGAATTGCCCAACCCATCGATCAATGTTGGCCTGCAAGTTGCCGGCCCCTCCACTGCCAAAGTAATAGATCACCAGATTCGCATCGCTGGCCTCATCGGATCCAGCCCCCGGTAAGACAAACTGCGCCTTTCGGGCACTCGAACTCGGTTCCTGCATCTCCCAGCTTTCCGGAACCTCGAAATGCAGGTCATCGACCTGCAAGTCACGCATGGATCCGAGCGACGTCGTCCGGCTCGTATTTTGACAACCGACGATCAACATCGAGGCCAGAATTAAACAGCAACACATTCGCATCACAGATCTCCTTGAGCATACTTCATATACCATACTTGAAAATCGAGGATCGACCCATGATCATGCTCAACCAACCATTGCCTGAAAAAACCAGAGTCACAACCGAGCCGCTGTTCTTCCCGGGGCAGATCATACGGCATAAACGTTATGGCTATGTGGGGGTGATCGTCGCGGTCGATTCGACCTGCCAGGCCGAGGAGGCCTGGTACCAGGCCAACCAGACCCAGCCCCAGAAGAACCAGCCTTGGTACCACGTCCTCGTGGACGGCACCAACCAGACCACCTACCCGGCCCAGTCAAGTCTTGAAGCAGACCCTGATCCCAACCCCGCGCCGATCTCGCATCCCTATCTCGAACTCTTTTTCAGTGATTTTCTTGGCGACCGCTACGAACGCAACGACCGGCCTTGGCCGGGGTAATGACGAGCCCCAAGCGTCAGCGAGCGGGGCCGATGTGCCGTCAATCGCACAGTTTTATTCGGAAAGCGGCCTCTAGTTCTCCGGCATGCGCGCTGAGAAGACTAAAGTCGATCCAGTTCCGTTTTATTTGAATAGGGTGGCCTATGAAGTAGCCGGTCCCAAGATTCGCCACTTCGGGCCGTACCAAGAAACCTAATATGATCCATACACGTTCTTGCGTCGCACCCAACCGGTGATCTCCTGTCCGTTGTACTGTACTTTCACGCGATACCAAATCATGAACGAGGTCGAAGTGATCGCCCACACTTTACGATCAACAATCTCAGCGGATGTTTTCGGGGGAATATGTGCAACGATCTGGTGTTCTGACCAATCGTCTGTTGACTGGGAAAGCTGGATTAGGTCGCCGCTTGACGATCTCAGCCGAATCTTGGTGCCAGGACCAAAGCGTTCATAGAGCTTCGACACTTCAAAGTAAACCGTTCCGATCTCAATTGAGAATTTCATCGGCGCACGTTTGGAAGCATCCTCCCATTTACCGTTTGGTGCATAATCTGCTTTTCCCACGGTATACGCCATTTCATGATCGTCGCCAGGCATATAGGCGAACACGTTTATCGCCTTGGGACGGCGTCCCTCCTTTTTATAGAGGTCGAGAGCAGCCTTTCTGATTGTTGCCTTTACTTGCTCATGGGTGCGAGACAAAGGCAATTCGATGCGAATGCTGAGCCGCTTTACATTGGCATAGCTCACATCCCTTACTTCGCCGAGCATTATGTACGAGTCGTGAGTTTTGTTCTTTGCATCTTCACTCTCCCAAAGCTCTTGGCGAAGAAGTGCTTTGCTGTTGATCCAACCGGATCCGATGCGCTGGCCTGACTTGCCGTCGGCATTCACGTGATACCAAGGGTTGGTGCCGGATTCATCCTTCTCCAGGACTTCGATCACATCGCCGTCATCCAATTGGCGTACCTGCCCCAGATCCTGTACGTCCTTTCCTTCCCGTCGAGGCATCAGCGGGACACGACTTGTGAGGCGGTACTTCTTTCCTTTCTCGAGATTGTAAGCATGGACTGGCATCCTTTTGTTTGCAGTGTCCGCAGCGCTACCCAGGGGCAAGTGAATCTGTTTGGTCGCTTCGATAATTCGCAACCCTGAGGATGAGGTAATAACTTTGCTGCCGCTCAGTTTCTCATTGCGACGACCAAACCGAGGATCTTTCTGATTAACTGGCACTGTAAAGTCGGCCTCAATCTCCTCAGCAATCTTGCGAACCTTAAATGGCTCCCCAAGAAGGGCCATAAGCCTCTTCCTGTCCTTCACTTCCCGATGCCAAACATCATCGTTGACCTCCACATGCCTTGGCTGACGCCATTCGCCCACAGTGAATCGCCCGGAAATGTACGATCCGAAATAGGCGTCCTCGCTTCCGTTCTGCCAATAGAGTCGATCGACACTCACCATAAGCGTCGTTTCATCAGGAAGATCCGTTTCAAGCGACAAGGTTAGGGTGTGGCCATTGAGTTTCACAACCACATCAAATTGGTCGCACCGCACTTGGGCACTCGCGATTGTATTCAGAAACATGCTAGTGACGATAACAAGCCATAGCGTTTGTAATTTTGTACTTATCATGATTGTCCTCCTAGAGCAGTACGCGGAAGTACAGTCTCAGATGATACCAAACTGACCTGCTCCCGAGCCGATCGCCCATCCTTATCTTGAGCTCTTGTTCAGTGACTTCCTGGGCCACCACGACCAACGCAACGACCTGCCGTGGCCGGGGTGAGTTGATTCACTGTTTTCAAGAGACCACCGAACTATTTTCTTTGCATACTTCTCATGGGTTCAATCGTGAGGATTTATGCACAGACTTCATGAAAAAGCCCCACATTGCATGTGGGGCTCAATCGGTCAGCTTTGGTTGTCGGTTTCGGATCTGGTAGTCGGGTTCGCTTTACGCGGTGACCGGCACGCCCGCACCCATGTGCTCGATGATCGCGCTGCCGAACTCGGAGCACTTCATGAGCGTGGCGTCGTCCATGAGACGTTCGAAGTCGTAGGTGACCGTCTTCGCCCCGATCGCGCCGTCGATGCCGGCGATGATCAGGTCCGCGGCTTCCGTCCAGCCCATGTGCCGGAACATCAATTCACCGCTGAGGATCAGGCTCCCCGGGTTGACCTTGTCCTGACCCGCGTACTTGGGGGCGGTGCCATGCGTGGCCTCGAAGATCGCGTGGCCCGTGTCGAAGTTGATGTTCGCGCCCGGGGCGATGCCGATGCCCCCCACCTGGGCCGCGAGCGCGTCGGAGAGGTAATCGCCATTGAGGTTCATGGTCGCGATGACATCGAAGCTCTTCGCCCGGGTGAGCACCTGCTGGAGGGTGATGTCGGCGATGGCGTCCTTGACCATCAGCTTGTCTTTCCATTGGCCATCGCCATGCGTGTCCCAAAGCTCCATCGCCTTGGCGACCTCGGCCTCGATGGTCTTTTTCTGGTCAGGCGTCATCATCCCGTAGCCCGGTTCCACCTGCTTGGCGTTGTCCTCGATGGTGATGTCAGGGTTGTGTTCGCGATTGCCCAGGATCCAGCTCTCGCGTTCGCTGATGGTTTCGTTGCGGAACTCACTTGCCGCCAGGGAGAAACACCAGTCGCGGAAGGCGCCTTCGGTGAACTTCATGATGTTGCCCTTGTGCACGAACGTGACGCTCTTGCGATTGTTCTTCAGGGCGTAGTCGATCGCGGCCCGGATCAGGCGCTCGGTGCCTTCGCGACTGATGGGCTTGATCCCGATGCCACTGGTGTCGGGGAAACGGATCTTGGTGACGCCCATCTCGTCCTGCAGGAACTTGATGACTTTCTTCACGTCATCAGAACCGGCTTCCCATTCCACACCGCAATAGATGTCCTCGGTGTTTTCGCGGAA
>JAPULD010000195.1 GCA_027295365.1 Planctomycetota bacterium | reverse complement strand
ATCGCAGTCCCGTCGTTTGCGACGGGTTGCGCATTCTGAGGAAACCTTGACGTTTGTGAGGGCTGGGTTGACCCGCGTCAACTCCAGAAGAGAATGTCGCGACTCAGTCGTAGCTGGCGGTTCCCGCGCCCACGAGCTTCTGGGGGATGACCACGACGTTCGTGCGCATGCTGAACCGCGAGGTGCTCGGATTGCGCTGCGCGTAAAAGAATTGCAGGGCGTAGGTCTGCCCATCGGTGAGCCCCAGACGCTCGAGTTCGATGATCTGGCTCACGCCCGGCTGGACACCGCCCAGATCGAGCCCCAACTCGCCATCGATGAACAGCCAGACGTCATCGGCCCCGGCGAATTCGAAGAATTGCCCGCTGCAGGCGATGTAGGTGAAGGAGGCATTGAAGGAGTAGGTGAAGTAAGAATTATGGGACTTGCCTTCGTTGCCGAAGAGCCGGTCGTCGATGGGATAAAACTCGGGCAGGCTCACCTCGTAAATCCCCTCCCAGTTTCGGGTGAGGGTGATCGTATGGACTTGCGAGAGGTTGGTGCCCAACACGTCATTGTACCACTGGTTGAATGTGGCTTCGGAGGTCACGGCCCCCGGGGCAAAGAAGCCGATGACGCCGATCCGGTCTTCGAGTTCCTCGCCGCACTGGTCGATGACCTGGACGCCCGAGGAATGAAATTGCGAGCCCTGGCGCATGTCGATGACCGCGCCGTAATAGGTGCCGTAGAATTCCGCATCCTGACCCAGTTCCAGGCTGCCCTGGGGGGCCACGACGGAGGCGCAGATCTTGGAATACTGAGAGATGTCGATCTGCCCCGTACCGTAGTAGTACAGCAACAAGCGCGTTGGATCGAGCGTGACCATGTTTATGCTGGTGGTGTGGAATGTCGCGACACCGCCGCCGACATACAGGCGGAGTCGGGCTCCCTCGAGCAGCTCGAGACTTGCATTTTGTTGCATGGTGAAGTTGGAATTAACGCGAATGGTGATATCGCCATCGATCTGGACGAGCGAATCGGACTTGATCGTCAGGTTGGAGCACCGAAAGCTGGTGGAGATGGTCTCGAAGCCGGGGTTGTAGGCGACGTTGCCCAGGCTGGAGCCCAGGTCGGTGGGCGGCTTGATGGTGGGCATGGTCGCGCCGACGTAGACGTCGGGAGCGGGGCCGATGTTTCCGTCCTCGCCGTAGCGACCGTCATCGGGATCCCAGGAGTCGAGCATGGTTCCGCTTTGCATGAGCGGCGCCGAGGACAGTTGAATGGGCGGAATGCCACCGTACAGGTGGGGGGCGATGGGCTGGCTGTTCTTGTCGCGCCACTGGGAGGCAACGTTGAATCCATCGCCCTCGAAGACGGGGCGGCTGTCGGCGCCGAGTTCGATCGCGACGTTGCCCGCATAATGGCCCTGGCCATCCGCCGGAACGATGTGGAAATCCGGATGAACCATCCGAAAGTCGCGGACGATGCCGGGCACGGCAATGACACTCGGAGTCGCCTGATAAGCCGAGGCGGGATGAGGCGTCGGCAGGAGCCAGTTGATCAGGAGACACACCAGCGCCGAGAAGATTCCCAACGCGAGCAGCTTTTGCCGAATGCTCATTGAGGCGATTGTTTCGGACATGGGCAGTCTCCAGTATGCGACGAAAGTCCTAGACAAGATTATTCGTCGGTACGTCGCCGAGCGGAAAGAACGAAAGCCCGTGGATCGTCGAGACGCCGAGCCGATTCTTCGGGACAGGGGGACCTCATCAATTGCAGGGATTATGCACGATGGTGCAGGTTCTGAGGGCGGGGCTGATAAAAGTGGAAATCAGTCCACCGTCGATCGGCCCGCGTCGATGAGTTGATGACTTCCGAATTCTTGAGGCCGCGAATCCGGACTGATGGTATCGACGAGATCAATCATAACTCGCCGTTCCCGCCGCCACGAGCACTGTGGGCTGCACCACGATATTGGTCCGGAAATTGAAGGTGGACGTGGTGGGGTTGCGCTGGGCGTAGAAGAATTGGATCGAGTAGGTGTCGCCGTCCGTGAGGTTCAGTCGATCCAGTTCGACGACCTGGGGGGTGTTGGCTATGACGCCACCGAGATCGATGGCCAGTTTGCCGTCGATGAAGAGCCACATGTCGTCGGCCCCGCCGAGGGCGAAGAATTGGTTGGTGCATGACTCGTAGGTAATCGTGGCATTGAACGTGTACGTAAAGAAGTAGTTATGGGCGTCGCCTTCGTTGCCAAACAGGCGATCGTCGATGGGGTGGAATTCGGGCAGAATGGCCTCGTAGAGGCCGGTGCCGTCGTTCATCAGTTTGATCGTGTGGAGCTGGGAAAGATTCGTGCCCAGCACATCGTTGTACCACTGGTTAAACGTGGCCGCGGAAGTGATGCCGCCGGGGTCAGCGGCGCTGGCGGCGCCGGGAAGGTCCACGATGCTATCGCCGCACGTGGTGAGGGCACCCCACTGGTCGAGGTGGAATTTCGCGCCGTTGGTCAGGTTCACGGACTCGCCGGCGAAGCGACCGAAGATTTGGGCGCCGTTGACCAAGTCCAGGGCGGCGTCGGGGGAAATGACGTGCGCGGAGAGGCTGGCCTGGTTCAACAGACGGATCGGCTGGGTGCCCAGGTTGATGATGACGACGCGCTCGGGGTGGTCCGAGGTGTTGAGTGACGCCTGATCCTTCATGATGAACGAGCCCTTGATGAAGATTGTCAGCGAAGATCCGTCCGGAATTTCCACGACGCTGGAAATGTCACGCATGAGGAATGAGTTCTCGACCAGCATGCTGATGTCGCCGTTGATGACGAGCTTGTGCGAAGTGTCGACGATGAAATTATTGCAGTGCAAGTCGGCGCTCAGGAACGAGATCACGCTGCCTGAGAGTTGGATGGTGTCGACCAGCGGGGGCATCGGCGGCGGGGCCAGGACGGGAGGCATGGTCGATCCGGTGATGACTTGAGGCGTTCCCCCGGCGGTGGACATGTCGTACACTCCGGTAGTGGGGTCGTAAGAGTCAAACGTCGCGTTGGTGTCCACGAAAGGCGAACTGACCAGGGGCACAAACACGCCCGGGCTGTACAGGTGCGGTGCAATGGGGTTGGTGTACTTGTCGGTCCACTGCGAGCCGACCTGGAAGCCGGCTCCGGTGAACTGCGGTCGATAGGACGCATCAAGGTTTAGGGCGAGATTGCCCGCATAGTGCCCGTACCCCGCGCCGGGGACGACGTTGAAGTCCGGATGGTCGCGTCGGAAGTCTCGCACGATGCCCGGAACGTGAATCACGTCCGGACCGGCCTGCCGAGCCAGGGTGTTCTGGGACAGGATGAGTTCGGCCATGAAGAACGCCAGGATGGCGATCAGCAGGATCGCACGATGAGACGATTCGCTTGAGAAAATCGTTGAGGCTTGTCTAGGCTGCATGGTTGATCTCCCGTCGGTTTCTTATTCTTTGCTTGTTGATCGTTGCGTCCCGAATTCATTACAAAGGTCTAATTCAGAATTCATAGAGACAAATCCTGTCTTTCGATTCAGGCCTTTTCATGGAGGCCTGTTTCGTATGGTGAAACAAGGCAAGCTGGCGATTCGAGGGAAGACAATTCAAGTGATT
>JAPULD010000194.1 GCA_027295365.1 Planctomycetota bacterium | reverse complement strand
TGACCAGAACTCCGAGGAGTATGGCTCCACTGACAAACACACCGACCTTGACGTTGTTTCGTTGTCGTTCCTTGACACTGGACACTGTACTGCTCTCCGTGCAATTCGTAGTTCATCCTTGAACGTCAGTCCTGATTCCGGATCAATGCCTACATGCTCCGAGTCGGTTCGATCCCCGGGCCGACGCCGAACGATGTCGGCAATTCGCCCAACAAGTCTTCGGCGTAGTTCGATTCCGCCTTCCGGGCGGTCAACGGTCCCTCCGCGTCACCCCTGAGAAATTGGCGAATGAGTTGCTGATCTTCAGCCAGCTCGTCAAGGCGGTCCCGGGGCCAGTCGCGGAGTTCCTCGAACGCCTCGCGTTTGTCCATCATGAGCACCTTGCCCTTGTCGAGCATGCACATGCGGTCGGCAATGGTGAACGCCGAGTCCATGTCGTGCGTCACCACCACGCTCGTCACGCCTATTTTCTTCGTCAGGTCGAGCATGAGCTGGTCGATCTCGGCGCTGGTCACGGGATCGAGCCCCGCCGATGGTTCGTCATAGAAGAGGATTTTGGGATCCAGGGACAGGGCTCGGGCCAGACCGGCACGCTTCTTCATGCCCCCAGAGATCTGGGAGGGATACTTGTCCGCGTGCTCGCGAAGGCTGACCAACTCAAGCTTGATCTTCACCGAGATGTCGATGATGTTCTGATCGAGCAACGTGTGTTCCTGCATGGGCAACGCCACGTTCTCGGCGATGGTCATGGAATTGAACAAGGCCCCGGACTGGAACAGGATGCCGAATCGCTTACGCACCTCGTTCAACTCTTCCTCGTTGAGTTCCGAAAGTGTTTTCTCGAACAGCCTGACGCTGCCCTCCTCGGGCATGAGCGATCCGATCATGGTCCGCAGGAGTGTGGATTTTCCGCACCCCGAACCTCCCATGATGACCATGGTCTCCCCCTGGACAATGTCGAGATTGATGCCGTCCAGCACCGTCTGATCGCCAAATCGTTTGACGAGGTTTTCGACCTGGATGATGTATTCAGTTGCCATCGTCTGAATTCGATTGTTCCGAGGCGGGCGAAGGAATCACGACTTGGGAAGTCGCCTCGACGGGAAAGACCAGATCGCCCAATTCCGGGTCGAAGATGGCCAGCCATTGGAAACGGCCCACGAACCCGTCGCCGGGCGACGAAATTACGAATTTTCCTTCGGCCTTTATCGGTCCCATCTCAAATTCCATCTCATAAGGAATTCCATAACTTTGCATCTGATACCCGGTGGCCGAAGGTCGATCGTCCTGAATCTGCCTCATGGACAGCAATTTCCCGTATCGATTGCTGAGTTCGCCCAGGAATTTCAAGGCCTGAGCATCCGAAACGAGTGCCCCGGGATCCGTGAAACCTTCGCGAAATCCGTCCAGATCACCATCCCATCCCGATTGCAATGCGCTTATCGGACCCGAGATCATGGGTTTGCGAATATTGACTTGCCACCAGACCGCACCGGAGCCCCACGTCAACGTCGCCAACACGCTCAGGACGATGCCGAATATCGCCAGACGCCGTCCTCCCAGCCTTGGGTCGAGCCTGATCTCGCTGAGGGCCTTGAGACCCAGCAGCCCACCGAAAATGCACAGGGGCAGGCAGAAGACGAAAAGGCCACACACGAAGGCCCCGATCGCCCAGCCGCACATCGGGGCGGCTTGTTGTTTATCTTCAGGTTTGTTGGACGCCTCAGTCACCAGTGGCATCTCTCAGCAAATCGAGATCAGGATGGGTCTGATGAGCCATCGGTGCCGTCACCTTCTTCGTTGGGAGCCTCATCCTGACTTGGGGTCTCGCTGGCATCGGTCTCTGTTGACGATCCGGAATCATCGGGGGGGTATTGAAGATCACCCAGATCGGAATCCTGAATCATGATGTAGCCAAACTTTTTGAGCATGCCGGGCTGCTGCCCGGTGACGTCGGCAAAGACGAGTTCAACACTTGCCGAGACAGAACCATCATTGAACGTCAATACATATGACATCGGGAACGAGGGTTGCCCTATTGGTGGTTGGGCATTGGCATTCCCTGATTGATCAAGTTGACTGGAGATGAACGTGCCATATCGACTCTGCAATTCATCGATGAACGTCTTCACCTCTTCATCGGATTGCGTTGCGCCAGCCCCGATGAACTTGCCTTTGAAGGCTCCGTAATTCCCTGCGAATCCTTCATCCAAAGCGCTCGATGGGCCTTCCGTGACAAACGACATGGCCCCTTTCACTGTCTGGGCGGCATAATATGCACCGAAGCCCTGAACCGAAAAGCAGATCACGCCAATGATCAAGCCCGAGATGGCCAATACTTTCCCCTTCTTGGGGGGCGAGATGGTGATCGCTCCGATCAACCCCAGCAGCGCACCAATCGGCGCGGTCAGCAAACCCAGACAGGGAATGATCCCGAGCAGGCTCAACACCAAAGACGCAATGGCAATCCCACTCGTGCGAGGCGGCTCGGCCATCGGATCACCATAGGCGTACATGTTCGGTTCTTCGGGTGTGTTGAATTGACTCATGAAAATCTCCGGGGGCGAAGGACAAGGTCCAGGGAGTGGACTTGGTTTGGGACCGGCATGGTAGGGTCCTGCCTTGTATCCCGCCAATGACTGATTCGGATTGGTCAGGGCTCGCTATTTTTACGCGTATCGGGTGGATCATCCACCTCAGGCAATCGCAGGTTTCCGGCTTCGGGATCCTCAAGCATTAGCCAATGCAAGCGAATGTCCGGAATGAGTTCCATGGGCAAAAAAGCCAGTTCAACCTCGACGGAACCATTGTATTCACCACGTGTGCATTGAAAGATGAGCGCGGCCTGGATGCGCTGTTTCGAAACGCCACTGTGAGTCTGAGAGACGATGATGATGCGTTCAATTGCTCCATATCGAGCTTCAAGCTCCGCCCCGAACTGGAGGATTGCTTCGTCGCTCGGCACGACCGGGGCATTCGGTGACCATTTCGACTGCACGACACCGACCTGCTGATCAATCGCCGCCTGCATCACGACCTGCAAATCGGTCAACATGTCATCTTTCAGACGCTGCTGATATTGCTCTCCGAATCGACCCAAGAGAATCAAGGAGAGAATGGACAGCGCGAACCCGGCGAAGATCGCCGCCCGGGCCACGTTTGCCCCCCTCAGCCTGCCGCCCGATCGTCCGATTCGCCGATACGCCAGCATGCCCAGGCCCACGGCCAGCAGGTTGACGGGTGGGCAACAGGGAATGACCGCCAGGACCATGGCCACGATAGCCAGCGCCGAGATCTTCGAGGCTGGCCCCGAGGGCGCAGGCGTGTGATTCGAGATGTTGTCTGGCTTGAGATCCATGGTTGTTCGACACAGGATAAACTGAATCGATGATCGGTGAGTTCAATGGAAAAACAATCACGGTGATGGGATTGGGCCGGTTCGGGGGAGGTCTGGGCGTCACGCGTTGGCTGGCCAGCCAAGGGGCGAGAGTGCTGGTCACCGATCTCGAGCCAGAGGATCGCCTTGCCGCGTCCCTGAAGGGGATCGAGGACCTGATCGAGAACGACGTTGTCGAGTTGCGCCTGGGGGCACACAACCTCGAAGATTTCAGGAAGGCCGATCTGGTCGTTGCCAATCCCGCGGTGCCCAAGCCCTGGGACAACGAATTTCTCCTTGAAGCATCGAAGGCCGGCGTCCCCATCACGACGGAGATCCGCCTGCTGATGGAACGACTCGATCGGCGGCGAGTGATCGGGGTCACGGGAACGGCAGGCAAGTCCACGACCACCGCGATGATTCATCATGTGCTTCAGGAGACTGGACACTCCAGCCATGTGGGGGGCAACATCGGGGGCAGCTTGCTGAGTCGCCTCGATGCCATCGGCCCCGAGGACTGGATCGTGCTCGAACTGTCCAGCTCAATGTTGTATTGGCTTGGCAAAGGCGTGGGGTATTCCGACGCGGAAGGGATCTCGCCTCACGTGGCCTTGTTGACAAACATCGAGCCCAACCATCTCGACTGGCATGGCACGTTCGAGCACTACCGGGAATCAAAGGAAAACATCTTTCGTTATCAGGAATCCGATGGTGCCAGGATTACCAGCGAATTATTCCATCAACGCCGCAAGCTGCCGCTGAAGATTCCGGGGGATCACAATCAACTCAATGGCCAGTTCGCGATCATGGCCGCGCTGAAGGCGGCGAACGTCCTGCCCTCCGACTCGGCTCCAAGACTGGCCACGTTCGAGGGCCTGCCTCATCGATTGCAACTCGTCGCCCAGCATGGCGAACAGCAATTCTTCAACGACTCAAAATCGACCACGCCCCAGGCCACGGTACTTGCGGTACAGGCGTTCAAGAAGCCCTCGAAGATCCATCTCATCGTGGGGGGCTACGACAAGAAGATCGATCTCTCGCCCATTGCGGCATTGACTCCCAAGATTGCCGGGCTCTACACGATCGGGGCGACGGGCGAAGCGCTGGCCCAAAAGGCCGAATCAATCGGGAACGAAGCAAGCGTGGGCGAGGGTCATGTCGCACATTGCGAGGCGCTCGAAGTCGCCATCGAACAGGCGAAGCAGCGCATGGAAGACGACCACATCCTCCTGCTCAGCCCCGGTTGCGCCAGTTGGGATCAGTTCGACAACTACGAACAACGTGGCGATCGGTTTGTAAACATGGTCACTTCCCAAATCCAATCGCCATAGCTTTCGAAATAATCCCCTTCATCCTGTTTCAGGGTCCCAACGTAGGATTCGCTTTTCCGTGACCCTTCATCTAAGGTGTTTAACCTCGAAATCTAGGTAGTGACAATCTTCTTGAGCACTGGAGCTTCTGATCATGAAACCATTGTCTGCACTTGTTCCCACCTGTCTTTTACTCCTGCATCCATG
>JAPULD010000193.1 GCA_027295365.1 Planctomycetota bacterium | reverse complement strand
ATACCTCAATCGATGAGGTGCAGATTGATGCCCATATCACCTGTGGCGGATCATCGGCTGCTGAAGCGAGGGAACGCCTGGAGGGCACCCTTCTGAAGATCGAACGCGACACCAGCGGCATGCTCTCGGTGTACCCGGTCTTTCCGGGCGCCTCCCGCAACAATGATGGGGCCAGGATTTCAATCCGCCTGCCCGATGCCTACGGTGCGGAACTCACCACCGGCAATGGCCGTGTCGTCGCCAAGGGACTCTCCGGCACGCTCATCATCGATACCTCCAATGGACGCATCATCGTCAACAATCACCAGGGCGATGCCAAACTCGATACGTCCAATGGGAGTGTCGAAGTCCGTGATCACAGTGGTCCCCTGGAAGTGCACACGTCCAATGGCAAAGTCACGGTTACGTTGCTGCCCGACTGTGTCGGACCGATTCACTTGCGATCCAGCAACGGACGCCTTCGCGCCGAAGTCGGCTCCTCCTTTGCCGGTCGCGTCGATTTCGACACGTCCAACGGACGCGTCACGGTGACTGGTGGCGACGATGTCATCACGCGCGAACGACTCCATCGAACCAGCGGCTATGTCATCTTTGGCGATGATGATGGACCCCGATCAGTCATGGACACGTCCAATGGCAGCATCGAATTCATCGTCAAGGACTAACCCCCGGAACCCCCGGAACTTCACACCTTCCCTCGGGTTCTTCCAATCGCCTTCAGCCTGGAATTCAAGATTCCCGGAGCGCCAGAATGAGTTCCACCTTGCCGATCTGTTCGTCGAGCATCTGCGCGATCTTGACGGAGTCCTTGCCTTCATCGGACAACTCATAAACTGTTTTCGTCAGCGGATCGAGTCGCTCGCATGAATCGAGCGTAGTGCCGGCAGGGTCAGGTTGCGACGTTTCAGGGACGCGAGCTGGTTCCTGCAACGATTGAATTTCCCGGGTGATACGCTCGGTCTCTTCCATCATGTCGATCGGCAGGGCCTGGGGTTGCTGCGGGTGAGCGTCATTCCCTGAGGCGCCGTTCAGCAACCCCTGCATTTCGCGAATCTTCGCATCAGCCTCGGTCAGGAGTTGCTCCAGCCGCTCGGCCTTGTTGTCCAGGAGAGCCCCCAAATGACGGGCCTTGTCATGCATCTGGACGTCCATGGCGTTTTTATCATCGATAATTCGCTGATGCGTCTTGGCTTGGGAGATCTGCTGTTTCGGGGGGGGGATCGCCGCATTCTTCTTGGAAATTTTGCCCCGGATGGACATCGTGAGGACGATGCCGATCGCCACCACGCCCACGAGGATCAACATCTGGATGATCATCTCGGGAAAGGGCTGGGCCGTGGTTGTGGCGAGAAATGGAAACACGACGAGACTCCGCCTCGATTCAGAACTGGGAGCGACTCCGGCTCCGCCCAATACATCGTCCAGAGCACGCTACGATCTGTACATGGAGGATTGTCCCCGACAATGTGAAGATCAGCCCCTTCCAAAGAGCAAGCGGAAGGATGTCCTGCCTCTGGAGGCCCGCCGCCACCCGCTCGTCGCTCGAATCGAGAAGACACTTGATACTCGTTGTGGCGTGGATGGATCCAAAGACGAGGCGCTGCCAATCGTCGTGGGCGTTAGTGGGGGGGCCGACTCGTGCGCGCTGCTGCTGGTCCTGAAGGCGATTGCCTTGCACGAACGCCCCGGAAAGCCCGGGCTCAGGCCCATCGTGGTCCATGTGAATCATCACCTCCGAGAGTCGGCGGATGAAGATGCCAGCTTCGCAAGGCAACTCGCATCGAGCCTGGATGTGGAGTTTCACCTCGAGCATGTGCATCCGGGGGATCTGCCCGGCAACATGGCCTCGAATGCTCGCTCGCTTCGCTATCAGGCCCTGGGTGATGTCGCCAGAAGAGTTGGAGCAAGGCTCGTTGCCGTGGCCCACCATGGTGATGACCAGCTCGAAACGATCCTGATGGCCTTGGGGCGAGGAGCCGGCCTGGAGGGGTTGGCGGGTATGCCCTGGCGACGTGATATGGGTGAGGGTCTGTCGCTGTTGCGTCCCATGCTTGAGGTGAGGCATTCTGAGTGTGAAGCCATGTGTCGTTCTGCGGGTCTGGAGTGGCGCGAGGACCCGGGTAATCTTGATATGAAATCCGCCAGGGCGAGGATTCGTCAGGAGGTCGTTCCGGTGCTCGATGCCTTGTGGCCTGATGTAGCGAGCCGCATCACCAATTCGTGCGATCTCGCCCAGGCGGCAGGAGAGGCTCTGGATCAACTGCTGGCCCGGTTGTTTGGCGATCCGGGCCTGCGTTCATGGAGCCGCGAAAAACTCCAAGGCAGTTCGGTGCCGATTCTGGGGGCGGGCCTGCGTCGTGCCGCGCTCGATGCGGTGCCCGAGGTGACAGACGAACTGGGCCAGAAGCACCTGATCCAGGCGGCCCAGGCGATTCTGGATGAGGATCGGACCCCCAAGACCTACGATTGGCCTCTCGGTTTGCAACTCATTGTGAATTCGAAAGCCGTGGAGCTGAAACGTCGGACGTGATTTTATCATCGAATGAATGAGAACCCCGGAGACGCATCACGATGTTCTTCAAGAAGAAAAGAGACACCATGGCTTCGCAAGACCAACCCACCGAAACCAATCAAGTTGCATCAACCAAGACCATAGTCCTGGTGGGGCATTGCATGCCTGATCAGTTCATGATCAAGACCGCGGTGAAGCGTGCCCTCAAGGGCGTGAAAATCAAGATCATCAACGACGAAGCAAAGCTGCAAGAGCATCGAAATCCGGGGAGTGTGCTTCTCGTCAATCGCGAACTGGATGGACGATTCGAGACGCTCAACGGCATCGAATTGATCGGCCGTCTTGCCAATGGGGATGAAGGACCAGTCTGCCTTTTGATTTCCAACATCGAGGAAGCCCAGCAACAAGCCATCGATGCCGGAGCAAAGCCCGGCTTCGGCAAGAGCGATCTGTACGCATCGAGCACGGCAGATCTGCTTCGCGAGGCGATCGGGAGTTCCTGAAAGTCTTTAC
>JAPULD010000192.1 GCA_027295365.1 Planctomycetota bacterium | reverse complement strand
AGGTCATCGGTGAGGGAGGGGGCTGAGGCTTTCGCCTCGGATCATCAACACCATGCCTGACCACGATTCGATACTTGCGATCACCAACGCGATCCGAGATGGGGAGCAATCCGCGGTTGAAGTCATGAGCGATTGCCTGGGACGCATCAAATCGAGCGACCAGACGCTGGGTTGTTTTCGCGAAACGTATGAAGAACGAGCTCTTGGTCTGGCCAGGATGATCGATGATCGTCTCGCCAAAGGTGACGACCCGGGACCTCTGTCGGGAATCCCCATCGCGGTCAAGGACAACATGGTCACCGACTTTGGTCGAAGCTCCGCCGGATCCCGGATGCTTGAGGACTATCACAGCCCCTTCACGGCTACCGCCATCGAAAAACTCGAACTGGCCGGAGCCATCGTCGTGGGCAAGACGCATTGCGATGAATTCGCCATGGGTTCCTCAACTGAAAATTGTTCACTGGGCACGACGAAAAATCCATGGGACACACGCTGCGTCCCGGGTGGTTCCTCGGGAGGGAGCGCCGCAGCGGTCGCGAGTCAACTCGTCCCGGCAGCCCTGGGATCAGATACTGGTGGGTCCATCCGCCAACCGGCTTCATTTTGCGGCATCGTCGGTCTGAAGCCTAGCTATGGTCGCATCAGTCGCTCGGGACTCATCGCTTTCGGATCAAGCCTCGACCAGATCGGCCCCATGACCAAGCGAGTCGAGGATGCCGCCTTGTTGTTGCAGACCATGGCGGGCAAGGACCGGCGAGACTCAACCTGCGCCGATGTGCACGTCCCCAACTGTCTCGAAAAGCTGGATGAACCTTTGAAAGACCTGAAGCTGGGGGTCCCGAAGGATGTGATCAACGAACACAATGACGATCTGGTCAACACCATCATCCAGGAAGCGATCGATGTCTATCGCGATCTGGGAGCCGAAATCGTCGAGATCGATTTGCCTCTCGCCAAGTACGCGGTGGCAATCTATTACGTCATCTCAGCGGCCGAGGCATCGGGCAATCTTGCCCGATACGACGGCATCCGATATGGGCATCGCGCCGATCTCAAGCCGGGCGAGGACCTGTTCGACCTCTACGCCAAGAGTCGATCCGAGGGATTCGGCGACGAGGTGAAACGTCGAATCATGCTTGGCACGTTCGTCCTCAGTTCAGGGTATTACGATGCCTATTACAAACGTGCCTTGCAAGCTCGAAGATTGATCAAGCAGGAGTTTGATCAAGTCTTCGAAACATGCCACGCCATTCTGGGCCCCACGGCGCCGACGCCCGCATTCCCCATGGACGAAATGCAGGATCCCCTGTCAATGTATCTTTGTGATGTCTATACCACCCTGGCCAACATCGGTGGTCATTGCGGCATCTCGATCCCCGCCGGCTTCGCCCAACGCGAGGGTCGCCGCTTGCCGGTGGGCTTGCAACTCCAGGGCAAGGGATTCGATGAGGCTCGCCTGCTGAGAATCGCCAGGATGTTCGAGATGGCCACGTCCCATCACGACCAATCACCCGAACTGATCACGACAAACAAGTCATGACGTCAGAAAAGAACAATCAACACCTGCTTGGCCTCGATCTTGGGGGCACGAATATGTTGGCCGGGATCGTCAGGGGAGATGGCGCCATCATCGCCAGGACGCACACCGAGACCTACGCAAAAGAGGGCTACGAGGGGGTGTTGGATCGAATCGTAAAAACAGTCCAGGAACTCGTGTCTCAGGCTGACATGGAGTTGATTGACTTGTCGGGTATTGGCCTCGCGGTCGCCGGGGCTCTCAACGTCGAGACTGGTCTGGTCTATCGAGCCGAGAATCTCGATTGGGACGATGTGCCCCTGATGACGGATCTGGCTCAACGACTGAATCGTCCGGTTGTGATCGAGAACGACGTGAACGCCGCGGTGTGGGGTGAACATCTATTCGGGGCAGGTCAGGAAAGAGGCGACTGCTTCGGGGTCTGGGTCGGTACGGGTATCGGTGGAGGCCTCGTCCTGAATGGAGCCCTGTACCACGGTGCGCTTTTCACGGCGGGCGAGTTTGGCATGTTAATCAGTACCCCCGATGGCGAAAAGGGATTCCGCACCGTGGAAGACCACGCCAGCCGCACGGGTATGAGGCGTCACTTCGCACGACTCGGGAATGATCATCCTGATTCCCTGCTTCATGAGTTGTCACAAGGCGTCCCAGAGCGGGTCGGCACCCGGGAACTGACCCAAGCGTACGAAAAGAACGATGCCCTGGCTTGCCAGATCATCGAGCATGGGGCGGATCGACTCGGCACCGCGATCGCCAACTTCGTCACCATGCTTTCCGTGGACACCGTGATCCTGGGAGGCGGCATCGTCGAAGCGTTGGGCGATCGCTATTTGCAGCGAGTACGCACCCAGTTCGATCGTGATGTGTTTCCGACCCACTGCCGCGAATGCAAACTGATCCACACCAAGCTGGAAGGTGATGCCGGCATCCTCGGGGCGGCAATGCTGGCCATGCCGACCACTGATCAGACGTGATCATGTTATTCAATCGATCGAGGTCGTAAGGGCGCGCTTCTTGCCAAACAGAAGAAGTTGGCGATCGAATTCCGTTCGCAACTGCAAGGCCTTCTCCTGGTCTGCGGGTGATGAAAAACGCCCCACTACGACACGCTGGATTTCATACACCGTCTCATCATCGACGCGGCTGATCTCGAATCGACAAGGCTTGTCATCGATGGTGGTCAACTCGAAGACAAAGCGATCGTCCGTCTCTGTCGTCCGGGTGATCGCCATCTCAAGAGCCTTGCAGGCGTAGCCCAAGGCGATCGGTACATCCCGCCATCGAACCCCATACCGAGCGGCCCGAGGTGGATTGACCGGCTGGTGATCCCCCGCCAGTGAACTGAAGATCCGAGAGACTTCCTGGCGATCTGCCGGGCTGAGCACTCGCTTGGTCGCTTTTTCTTTGGGGGTGAGTTGGAGGTTCGAGGAGGCCGCTGGCTGGTGGGAAGCGGCACATCCACCAAACAAAATGCAAACGACCAATGTCGCGACGCACACCGGGAAAACAAAGTATAATCTCATTGATATCAGCAGTTTATGTGAATTTTCTTGTCGATTTTCTGGCATTTCAAATCCATTCTTCCTTGATAAAACTCGTGTCACTTCCTCTTTGCCCGGCTCATTGAAGCCGATATTGTCAGCAGTTCCTCGTTCGGCTCGATTTTCAGACTGAGCCGCTCAATCCCTGGAGAGGGTCTGATGTCGAAGCTGGCCAAGACCAAAAGCTCCCCCTCAAAATCGGCCAAACGAAGGCGAGACCTTCGAAGAAATCTCCCCAAGCCGACTTTCGAGGTCAAGGCCCTGCTGATGAGCCGCGAATTCTTCAACGTGGCCATTGTCATGGTGGGCATGTTGATCGTGGTGGGATTCCTGATCATCGAATCGCGCGAGCAGGTCAAGGTCCGCGATGGCCAGATCATGAGCCAGACCCGCCTGAAGCGAATCAACTACTCGACCAAGGATGAGGAAGCGACGGAACGGAAACGCGAGAGCGCTCGTTTGGCCGCGCCCCGCATCTACACCATCGATGAGTTGTACCTCAGCACGCTGGAGGAAGCGTTTCGGGGGCTCCCTCGCGCCGTCGCGGACAAACAATCACTTGAAGAGGTCAGCCCTGATCTGATCGAGCGATTCATGCTCGACGAATCGGGACTGAGGGAACTGCGTCTGGCCATTGATGCGGATGGGCAAACCACCAGCTCCTGGAATACGTATGTGTCCAATCTCATGGCGCAGATGCGCAGCAATCCGCTCTTCGCATCGGATGAGTTTCAAGTGTTTCTGACGACGGCCGCCGCCATTGAATCGCCCGAGGGAGGGCTCGACACCCTGCCCTACGATCGTGCGATCGAACTGAAACCGGAAGCTGGCCATGAAGCGCCGCGCGATCTCCGGGATCTGGTTCATGAGGCAGGATTCACGCAACGTGTTCAACCCCTTGTACTCGGACGGATCATGTACAAGGTGCAGCCGGTGGCGATCTTCGACGCCGAACGCACGGAACAGAATCGAACGCGGGTCGCGGCCATGGTGGCTGACGTTCTTATCGACCACAAGAAGGGTGAAGTGATTTTTCATCGAGGTGATGTTCTTTCGCCCCGCCAATACGACATGCTGCAGACCGAGTCTGAGAAATACACGCAGAACGCAGAACCCTGGATGATCTGGCAACCCCGCCTCGGCCTGCTTGGTCTCGTGAGTCTCGTGCTCACGTTCATTGCGGTGTTCGTGTATCTCTTCTACCCGCGTATCACTCGAAATTTCCTGAGGACACTCGCTTTGGGCCTGCTGATGTCCAGCATGTTGCTGGTCTCCGTGCTTCTGACCATCCAGGCTCCCAAGGTCATCCTGGGCGCCGCGCTGGCCCCCACGCTCTTTCTCGCCATCGTCACGCTGCTGGCCTACGACAAGAGGCTCGCGGTGATCATCAGTGGCCTGCAGGCCTCACTGGTCGTCATGGCCCTTGATCTGTCGGTCGGGTGGTTCCTACTCTTGCTGATCGGCTGCTGCACCGCAATCGTCAATCTTGGCGAGGTGAGACATCGCAACAGCCTGATCCGGGCCGCCACCGTGACGGCAATCGTCGTCGCCTTCGGGGCGATCACCTTGGGGCTGCTCGAACTCCCGGGGTCGGCGGAGGACATCTATCAGCAGGTCGGTCTCAACGCCATCTGGGGAATCACAGCCAGTTATGGCATTGGCTTCATGGTCCTGGGCCTGTTGCCCATCATCGAAAATCTGTTCGACATCACGACTGGGATGACGCTCGCCGAACTGCGCGACCCAAGGCAACCGCTGTTGCGACAACTCCAGCAGAAGGCCCCCGGCACGTACAACCATTCCCTTCAAGTGGCGAACATCGCCGAGGCCGCGGCCGACGCGATCGGCGCCGACAGCTTGCTCATTTACGTCGGCGCGCTCTACCACGACATCGGCAAGATGAGCAAGCCCGAGTATTTCATCGAAAACCAGACGGGGGGCATGAACAAGCATGAAAAGCTCAGCCCCGCCATGAGTCTGCTGGTCATCATCGGGCACGTCAAGGATGGCATCGAACTCGCCCGTGAATATGGGCTGCCCCGCTCGATGCAGCACTTCATCGAAGCCCACCATGGCACCACGTTGGTCGAGTTCTTCTATCACGCGGCCAAGACCCAGGCCGAAGAGGGAACTCGAAAGGATACGGTTGACGAGATCGAATTCCGCTATCCCGGCCCCAAGCCCCAGACCAAGGAAGCCGCGATCATGATGCTCTCGGATTGCGTTGAATCCGCCACCAGAGCCATGGGCGAACCCAACCCCAGCCGCATCGAGAGTCTCGTCCGCGAACTCTCGCACAAGCGACTCGCCGACGGTCAGTTCGACCAGTGCGACCTGACGTTTCGGGAATTGACGAAGGTCGAAGATGCGATCATCAGTCGCGTCAGCGCGATCCACCATGGCCGCATCAGCTATCCCAGCGGCAAGGCCGGCAAGTCCGACGAGGACACCCCCTCATCAGGCGATACTGGTCAACCCGTTCGCAGCGTCTCGGCATAACGCGCATTCAATCCATTAACCATTTCCGGACACGTAGCGCAAAACCTTGCGATGGGCGTTGCTCAATGGCAAGTCATCGAGGTCATCCAATGATCGCCACAGGCCACGCCTGACCCTTGTCGTGGCTTCGTAGACCTCGAAGACAAGCTGACGATGCGTTGTCTGGTGTTCAAATGTGTCTCGGTGTTGAAGCCTATCGACAGGCAGCCCCAAGGCCTTACGAAGCGTTGAGGTCTTCAACTTCAGGGGAGACTCGATCGTGGGCGGCTGCCACATTTTCGACCACAGCCCCTTCTCGCCTCGCTGTTCGAGCAGAATCTTGCGCCCCCGACGCACGATGATGGCATGACAATATATTTTCGTCTTGATCGGAGATCGCTTTGCAGAAGGAATCTCATCTTGTCGGCCTGCCTTTTTCGCTCGACACGATCGACGCAATGGACAAGCCTCGCACTTCGGAGATCGGGGCGTGCAGACCATCGCCCCCAGTTCCATCAAGGCCTCGTTGAATGCGCCGGGTTCCGTGGCTGAATTCACATAGCTCTGGGCTCTCTCCCACTGCCATTTGGATTCCTGAGCTTCGTTGGGCAATGACTCATGCAATTCCAACCTTGAAAGAACACGTTGCACGTTTCCATCGACGATCGGTTCGGTCTTGCCAAACACGATGGAAGCGATCGCCCCGGCGGTATATCGCCCCACCCCCGGAAGTTGACGCAGTGAAACGATTGAATCGGGGACGACACCATTCAACTCTGAAACGACCATCTGGGCCGCGGCATGAAGATTCCGAGCCCGGCGGTAATAGCCAAGTCCCTGCCAGTGGGCCAACACTTCCTGTTCATCTGATGCCGCCAGTGCCTGCACGTTCGGAAATCGCTTCATGAATGTCTGATAGCGATCGATCACCCGGGACACCTGCGTTTGCTGGAGCATCGCCTCGGAGACCAATCCCTTGTATCCATTTCGTTTTCGTCGCCAGGGAAGATCCCGCGCGTTGGCCTTGAACCAGGCACTCAGATTTCTGGAGATCGTGGCCTCACGTGCTGGCATCTCAGTGTTCAACCTCGCCCAAGATCTTTTCCACCTTCGTTTTCATGGATTTCCAATTCACACCGGCAGATTTGTTGATGGTGATCCAATCGACATTCATGAGCACGCAAGTCGCCCCGGCCTTGGAGAACAAGGCATCGGCGATGGCGTCCTCGCTCGCCATCTCGGCGTTGAGAAAGCTCCTCGGCCTGGTGCTGATGGGCTTGTCCAGCCAGCATTTCAGGGCATTGGGATTGGGCGTGGTTTCGTACTGGGTGATGCGATAAGCCATTGATGAAGTGGTCTCCTCTTGCCCCCACAATACGCGATTCTCGGGGTCGCGAAGGCAGTTATCGGAGGAAGCGTCGTCTTTTCCCGTACCGGTTCAAGGCTGGCTTGCCCGCCGCCGATGAGGTGCTATGCTTTTCATCCCTGCGGGTGTAGCTCAGCGGTAGAGCGTCACGTTGCCAACGTGAATGTCGACGGTTCAAATCCGTTCACCCGCTTTTTCCAATCTCATTGTTCAACTAAAACGTCGCTGTTAATCGAACAGCGGCGTTTTTACATGTCCCGATTCGACTCTTGATCCGAGCCCCCTACGTCCGGTATTCTTTTCTCCTTGTGGGAGGCTGCTCGCAGTCAGGACTGCGGAGAAAGACTTGACTGCATGCGCACACCCCTCTTCCTTGCCTCCATACTTATCCTCCATCCACTTGCCACGCCCCTGCTCGCTCAGGGGAGCTGTGATGAGCCGGTGCTGGGCACCAATCTGGCCAGGGTCCTCCACTACCAGACGCAGATCCCGTTCGTGGATGTCTTCACCTCGGCCCGGACGTGGTTTTCTCAGCAAGTTCCCCACGGTGCCTGGGACACCGGAGAACCCATCGCCACGGACGCCAATGGCTGGGTGACTTCGCTCGCCCCGGGTCAGGCCGTGGCGACGATCATGCTGACCGAGCAAGGCGGCAACTACCCGGCCGGCCAGTACATCTGCCTTTACGATGGCGAAGGGACGCTTGAATTTCGCCAGAACGCCTCGATCGTCTCCCAGCAGCCGGGTCGCATCGTCGTGCAAATCGATCCCACGACCACCGGGCTTTCGTGGATGCGAATCACGCAGACCAACCCGGCGAATTACCTGCGCAATATTCGATTGATCATGCCGGGCTTCGAGGCCACCTACGAGACGCAGGTGTTTCACCCGAGTTTTCTTGAGAGTCTCGAGCCTTATGGCGTGATCCGTTTCATGGATTGGCAGAACACCAACCACTCGGATCTGGTCGATTGGGACGATCGTACGAAGGTCACCAATTACACGATGGCCACGGATTCAGGGGTTGCCCTCGAACATATGGTCGCGTTGTGCAATCGAGTGGGCGCATCCCCCTGGTTCTGCATCCCCCACCTGGCGACGGACGACTTCATCACCCAGTTCGCCACGTACGTACGCGACAATCTCGATCCGTCCCTGCACGTGTACATCGAGCATTCCAACGAGGTCTGGAACAGCGTTTTCCAGCAGCACAGCTATGTCAAACAGGCGGGACTGGCTCGAGGTCTGTCCACCGACTCCTGGGATGCGGGTCTGCGTTACCACGCAGCTCACAGCGTCGAGATCTTCCAGATATGGGAAGGCGTGTGGGGAGGCACGGATCGTCTTGTCAGGGTGATTGCGGGATGGTCGGCCACCCCGGGCGTGAACATCACCCTCATGGACTGGGACGATGCGTATCTGAACGCCGATGCCTTGGCCACGGCTCCCTATTTCGGGGGCGGACTCGGGCTGACGGTTCCCCAGACCGAAGCCATGAGCATTGACGAGTTGCTCGATGTGGTTCAAGCCAAGCTCGAAGACCCGACGCAACTGGCGGCGACCATGGCCTCAAACACCAATCAGGCGATGGCCAGGGGGCTCCGCCATATCACCTACGAAGGGGGCCAGGGTCTTGTCAACTTTGGTCAACCCGACAACGACACCTTGACATCCCTGTACGTGAACGCGAATCGTTCGCCCCGGATGGGTGATCTCTACGACACCTATCTGTCGGCATGGCGCGCCAACAGCAATGCCGACCTCTTCGTTCATTACTTGCTCATCCGCTATTCATCGGAATCGGGAAGCTGGGGATCGATGGAATCACAGATGCAGGACCCGAGCACGGCGTACAAGTGGCAGGCGTTGCAGGATTATTCGAGTACCCACTGCTCATCACCCGCGGACATTGACGGCGACGGTGTCGTCGGAGTGAACGACTTACTCAGCCTGTTGAGCGTCTGGGATGCCTGTGTTTCTTGCCCTGAAGACCTTGATGGCAATGGACAGGTGGACGTCTTCGATCTCCTTCAGCTCCTGGCTGATTGGAGCTAGAACGCCATGTCGCTTCGATTGGAAAAATCAACGGGACAAGTACGTCGTTCAAGGTCGTGATCAGGCCGCGTTGGCCCCCTGGCCTTCCCCACTGGCTTCCTCGGAATGATTTGCAGAACAGTTTTGCTTCTCCGCCGGCACCCGGATCGTCGTACCACAGCCCCGGCATCGCACCAGCTTGCCCCGTGCATTATTCGGCACCGCTAGAACGCGTCGGCACGTGAGCTTTGGGCACATTATCTGGATGATCGACTTTTCCGGCACGTCGGGCTCTCCTGATTCCATGATCACGAAATCGATGCGACAGCAAGTTGTATCGAAGACTCCCTGAAATTTCGCGCGTTCAGGAACTGGGCTTTTGTCACTTCACCATGAGACGATGATCATCCCAGATGGGACGACCTGAATCAGTATCGGCTAATTTCTGGAATCAAATCGGCATCGTTTCGGATCGATTGCTCAATCCGAGGGGAATGATGCCACTTCTCGAAGGTCCGAAAACATTCGTGAGCCTGGATGTCTCCAGATCGGAACTGCACTGTTGGCAATATGGCTTATCACACTGTTTGATCGAGCGCGAGAGATCATGTGCCAGGTCGGCGTCAGAACGACTCGAGCTGGCCTGGATTGCCACGAAGCCCAGAAGTTACAGAGTGCCGGGACCATGAGGATGAACCCAAACATGGTGATACCTGCAATCTGCATCCCCGCGTCGATGGCGGCATCATCGATACGACCTTGCGAGCCGGGGCGAACCGATGCTGTAATCTTGAGTGGTGGCGCAACCAGAGTGGGCGTCATGGCCTGCATTGAATCAGGAGCTTGCTTCAGATCGAGCAATTTCCTGATGTCGAGCATGACGATCGACTTGGCCTCCATGGCCATGACATGGATGGGCGTTGGATCAAGTCTGCCCCATTTTTCAAGTGCTATTTTGTCTGATTGGGTCGCGTGAATCCCCTCAAGAATTGACCAGAATTGCCGACCCGCTAGGAATGCCAACCGAACAACGTCGTCAGGCTCGGACCAACCCAGAGTTTGTATCAACATGCGTTGCCGGGTCTGCCTTTTCCATCGCTCAAGACTTGGATGTGTCGTATACGAAGGCCAGGCGGTCTTGCGATTGGAAGCCGAAGTGACCTGAGGCATCTGAGTTTCATTGGAATTGATGGAGAGGCCTTTGGAATTCGTTGAACACCCACCGATTGCGATCAAGACCCCCGCGATCATCGCACACCGAATCCGCGCCACTCGAAGCTTCTTGGCTTGTCGCGTCTTCATCTGCATTCCCGTCTTCATATCGAGCTTCCTGATCATGTCCATCGCCACCCTGCTGGCGATCCGGGCCATTGCATTGCTAGTCATTCGGTCCGTTCCCATTCGGTTGAGTGATGGATCGGGATGATTAATTCGCTGGTGGAAACCCTGGAGTCCGATAATTCGATATCAGCACGGCGGAGTATCCGCGCATGCTGATCGATTCGTCGAAGCTGATCTCGTGACTCAGTACACTTCGAGCGTACATCGGGCCGTGGGGCGCAAATGTCGCTTGAGCTTGTCGTTGGGCCAGTCCCATGGGTCCATGTCTTGCAACTCTTCCTTGATCGTGAAGTAAGGCTCCCCCACGCCCAGCGACTGCATGTTCCGGAAGATATTGTGCTGCATGCCTTCGAGGCCGCACTGGTACATCAGCGTCCGGGAGTTTTCCAGCAGTGGCCTGAACGTGTCGATCTGCTCCTCGAAGACCTTGTCCACGTAGATGCCGCGGCTCCCGTCCGGACGCCTTTCGCGACTGATGGCGGTGTAGTAATGAAAATTCTCGTGCTTTTGGGCCATCTCGCAAAACAGGTCGTCGTACAACAAATCCGTCGTATAAGGCGTACCCATGATCAAGTGAATGTCGCTTTCACATTTACCTTTCGCATTTTCGAGCAGTTCGAGCACGAAACCCCGGAAGGGGGCGATGCCGGTGCCGGTGGCGACGAAGAGATAATCATGAGCCGATGGATCGGCAGGAAGCACGAAACGCTTGCCATTGGGACCGGTGATCTGAACCTTGTCCCCGGGCTGCAGATCGCAGAGGTAATTGCTACAAACACCGACGAAGAGACTGTGATCGCCCGGATCGTCACCATCCTTCTGGGGGTAGCGTTCTTCGATGAGACGCTTGGGCGTTGTCGACACGACCTTGCCTTCCCCATCCTCGCCCCAGGTCGGGCAGGCGATCGAATAGAGCCTGACCTTGTGGGGTTTGCCATTTTCGTCCACGCCCGGGGCGACGACGCCGAACGATTGGCCGGCCAGGAAGTTGCCTTCCAGGGGCGTGCCCGAGATGTCGATCTCCGTATGGCGAACAAAGCTGTTGGACTTGCCTTTCATGCATTTGTCATTGGAGACCACCGTGCCGATGACGGGTTCCTTGGGCTTGACAAGATTCATCTGGGCCACGGGAAGAACGGGAGCATGATTGGAATTGTCAGTTGTCATCCCACCAATGTAGCGGAAAAGTCAAAATATAAAAACGGGGCGAAAGGTCTTTTCGACCCGACAGGGTCACATTGAAGGGTGACCACGAGAGACTGGTTCGTTGATACCGCGAGATCACCTCCGCGACCGTGAAAATCGGAATGATTCTCAATCAAACGCTCCGGACAGGGCTCTGGGAATATTCGTCACGAGCATTTGCACGTTGGTTCGGATTTCAAGTTCCGCATTCGGGGAATGGCGATTGGCATAATAGATTTTCACCTGGTACAGACCGCCATCGGTCAGATTGAGTCGATCCAGATCGATGACCTGCCTCTGGGAATGCATCAGGCCCCCCAGATCGATGACGAGCTGCCCGTCAATGAAGAGGTAGGCATCGTCGGCGCTGGCCATCTCGAAGAATAGACCGACGCAAGATTCGTACTGGAAGCTGACGGTGGCCTCAAAAGTGAAGTTGTTGTTGTGTGCGTTGCCCTCGTTGCCGAACAATTGGTCGTCGAGCGGGTAAAAGTCCAGTTCCGAAAATTCGTAGACGCCGAGGGAATCGCGGACGAATCGCAACGTGTGAGCGATGGAAAGATTGATGCCCAGTTCATCGTGAAACCACTGATCAAAGCTGGCCGACGACGAAACGCCGGCGGAAGAGGCACCGCCCGCCGCGCCGAGCGTGTCGTTCAGCACGTTGCCGCAGACGTCCGTGGCCGACTGCACTTCCATGTGAAAGCCCGAATGATTGTCCAGAATGGCGGTCTGGCCCGTAAAGAGGCCGTAGAAATCGCCGTTGTTCTTGACGTGGATCGGTGCATCGGGCGAAATCAGTTCGGCGTAGATCTGCACGTTGTTCTCGACGACGAATTCACTGACGCCGAGGTTGTAGATCGTGAGTCGGTACGGATCGGAAGAATCGACGTTGGTATCGATGTTGTTCTGAAAGCTTGAGTCCTTCATGATGTACACGGTCAGCGAAGATCCATCGGGAATGATCAATTCCACATGATTTTCAAGCTTGAAGGTCTCATCGCAAAGAATGGTGAGATCGCCGTCGATCACGAGCGTGCGGTTGTTCTGCAACGTGAAGGTCTTGCAATGCAGATCCGTGCTCAGTGTCGACGTCCCGTTGCCTTGATAGAGAACATCCTCGATGTAAGGCGACAGGCCGGCCGGCGGGGCGATCGTCGGCATGGCCG
>JAPULD010000191.1 GCA_027295365.1 Planctomycetota bacterium | reverse complement strand
CGGTGAGTTCGACCACAACGGGGACCACGACGGGGACCACGAATGGGGTCACGACGGCGACTTTTCCGACCACCACAGTTCGGACCCCAGCTTCTCGGCGGCGACGGACAACGCGCGGCACGACTTCGGCCACGTCAAGTCGAAGGCACAAGAGGTCTGGAGCGACCTCTGGAACTGAGTGCCCGCGCGTCGGGAAGAAGGAGGTCACTCGGAGGTGTTCGACGGCCCCCGCTCGGCGGCCTTCGCGAACATCCGCCATTTGGCCATTTCACACCGCAGGGCAACGTGACGAATGCCGCCCCGATGACGGGCCCACCTCCGATGTAAATGGATGAGCGCGGTTTCTGTCATCCGGTCCTCCCTGAAACTCTGAAGCCTCACAACTCCAGCTTCCTCGGCTCAGACCGGATCGACAAACTGTTGAAAGCTCACACCTAGAGCATGTCTGGTCCAACCAGATTCAGGATTGAACGAAGCCGCTTGCGCGGCGCGAGGGGCAGGTTGGGATGAATCGCCTCCTGGCTGAGATGATCATGGGCGTTGGAGCTCATCTCTCAGACAGGAGGTTTTCAGATGACCGAACTCAGCCCTCTTCGCCGCCGGATGATCGAGGACATGACGATCCGCAATCTTTCGCCGGCGACGCAGCGATCCTACATCAGCGCAGTATCGAAGTTCAGCCGGCATTTCAGGCGCTCGCCGGACAGGCTCGGTCTGGACGAGGTCCGCGACTTTCAGGTGCATCTCGTCGCAAAGGGTGTCTCGTGGGGTTCGCTCAATCAGATCGTTTGCGCCTTGCGGTTCTTCTATGGCGTCACGCTGGGTGAGACGACGATCCCGGAGCGCATTCCCTACGCCCGGCGGCCAGCATTCACTCGCATCTATTTCACCGGTACATGACTGGTTTGACATCCCCGAACTAACTCCGCAGTCGCCCTGCAATTCGGAGAGCATTGTTCTCTGTCAACTCGGCTACGTGCTCGACCGCCTCGCGAACCACGCCGGGCATCGACGCCACCCGTTCGGTCGCACCAATTCGTGACCCTACCATGGAATCGACCAGTTCCTGCACTCTGAGCCTAACCCCCCGCGCATTGAACCCGGCTTCATCGGCGATGGCGTCCCAATGGCGCTTATCGACATCGCCCGGCTTTCGTTTCCTCCCCACTATGTCCTGAGCGAAGTACTGGTTCACATGCGGCCATGGCAGAACCGTTGACACGTCGTAGAGGGGCGCAAGGGATCGGTTATTCGACAACATCAGCGAATAGTTCTTCGCATGAGCGTCGGTGTTGGCAACCAGGATGTTGAAGATGACCTGATCGAGCAGCTTCAGCCCCTCCGCCGGTGGCAGGTATCGGCTTGTGCGTAATATCGAGGCCAGGCTTGGCCCACGTGCTGTTCCTCGTTCGTATTTCTGACCGGGGTAGACACCATTGGCCTGGGCAAAATCTTCCTGATGAAGGCGGCGGATCGAGCCGTCATTCCGCAGTTTCCTGTCATACCGGGCCACAACAAGTGCGGTTCGATCACCGGCTTCCAGTATGCCGACTTCCACTACATCGATGCCGATTGCCCTGGCCAGAGTGAGACAATAGGCTTCGTTCTCAACGATCCCGGGCAGGTTTTCGTTGTCCGGTTTGATGATAACGGTCGAAGGGGCCCCTTTCATCGGGATCGCAAGAGAGTCTCCCGGTCCAGGCAATCCAAGCTTTGGCAGGCCGTCCGGCCCAAGAATTGCAAGGGTCGTCTTCTTCTGCCCTCCAGCGAGAGACAGCCGGACGCCATCCTCTCCCACAAGGAACGGGCGTCGCCCCAGATCATCGAAGTGCCGGGCAAGGACTGATGTCTGCTTGCGACCAATGCCTGCGGCGTAGAACTTGTCCAATGTGACATAGGTCCAGTTGTTCCTCTCGCTGGGAACATCGATGGAAATCGCCCCGGCGGTGTCGCCACCGATTGCCTTGAGTATTGCAAGTGTGTCTGTAGCGGTTACGCCGAGAGATCGCGACAGAGCCCGCAGTTGCTCCTCCTCAGGCAGCAGGTTCGCCAACCAAGGGGATATGGCAGCATCTCCATAGGACTGATTGGATAGGGGCATGGTGACTGAAAGGGGGAATGCCCCCGTCGTATCCAGCCACCTCGCATCGTAGTGGAAACCGAGGCCCCCGACATCGGTAACCTCGATCTGGCCAAGCTCGAAGCCTTCGTAGAAGATGGAAACCCGATGCGTTTCGGCCATCAGTCTTCGCCCAGGTCGTAGCCTATGGAGGTCTGATCATTGGCTTCATCGGGTTGACTGCCGGTCTGTATCTCACCGCCCGTTGTGAAAAAATCCGGGACATCGATCCGCAAAGCGTCCGCCAACCGGATTAGTGTCGAGAGCTTCACATCCCGGTTCCCGTTCTCGATGTGGGACAACGAGGCGAGACCGACACCAGAAAGCCGCGAAAGGTCTTCGAGCTTCAGCTTGGCGCTCTTGCGCGTGGCTCTCAGGTTGGCACCGACGATTATCGCCCAGCCCTTCGTATCCTGGTGCTGATCCAAGGCTTGTTCTCCATTTATCGTTTAGGATAAAATAGCACAAAAATCAGGCAGCGCCATTGATTTTTATCTTTGGCGATAAAAACGTGAAATAAGAGCACCAAAGGCTCACCATTTATCGTTGGGAGTAAATTCTCGAAACCTGGTCCATGACCTGGGATAACGAAAGGGCCGAATACTGAAAGACCATCTGCGTGCCGAGCATCACGACGATCATCACGCTGATGACCCTTTGATCCGCCGGGACGATGGATGGTGTCCGAGGCGGGAAGTCAACGCGCTGGCAACTGGTCAACATCGACACCGGCGGCTGCCAAGCGTGTGCGTGCAGC
>JAPULD010000190.1 GCA_027295365.1 Planctomycetota bacterium | reverse complement strand
CATCGACGCCAAGGCCGTGGCGGAACTCATTCAGGACGACGAGGTCGTGATCCTGTTGCTCCGGCCCAGCCTGCTTTCCATTCCCCTGACCGCCTTGGGCTCGCTGGTCTTCATCGCGCTGATCACCTTCATGCTGGCGTGGATGACCAGGCTGAGCTGGGTGGGCTGGTCCGACTGGCTCGCGTTCGGCTTCGGTGCCTTGCTCATGGTCATCCGCCTGGGCTGGCAGACGCTGGAGTGGTACAGCCGTCTGTACATCCTCACCGACAAAAGGATCATCAGGAGGATGGGCGTGCTGAGGGTCGCGGTCTTCGAGACGCAACTGAAGAACATCCAGCACACCAGCGTCTTCCAGAGCCTGCGCGAGCGACTGTTCGGGCTGGGGAGCATCGGCTTCGCCACCGCGGGCAGCGACGTCTTCGAGGCGTACTGGATGATGATCGACCGCCCCTTCGCGATCCATCGGGTGGTGGTGAGAGCGATCGAGAAGTACGGGGGGTAGGGAGTGAGACAATTGGCTTCCGAAACCAATGACTCCCGGCACATTTCTTCCTCGACCACGTTCTTCCTCCGGGGTCTTGAGAATTTGCACAGAAAAGGGATCTTGTGTCTTGCACCTACACTATAGGAATTGTACTATAGTACAAGTCCTATAGTATCCATCGGGAGACAAGCCATGAATCTCGACAGCATCCTCCTGGCGATGTTGAAGGAACCGACCACCGGATATCAGCTCAAGTCCGCCTTCGATCAGAATCCCAGTCATTTCTGGCCGGCTGAATTGAGCCAGATCTATCGCACCCTCAAAAGGCTCGAGGAATCGGGATTCTTGAAGGTCAGCACCGAGTCGTCGGACCGTGGGCCTCAAAGGCGGGTCTATCGCCTCACCGCTACCGGTCGCAAGCATCTTCATGAGGAGTTGGCGAAAGAGCCGGTCGTGATTTCGCGTCAACGATTGCCGTACATTGCGCAGCTCTTTTTTCTGCATGAGCTCGATGACCTTCAGGCCACGAGAGAATTCATTCAATGCATTCGGGAACAATGCATCACCCAATTGGCCACCTACAAAAAAATCACACAACAGGCAAAGGCTGAATACGGCGGTTCGCTCGACGATGCCACCGATGAGGCGTTTCATAAATTTCTGACCCTTGATGTGGGCATTCGAACCTCGAAGGCCCGCTTGAAGTGGTGCGATGAAACAATCGAACAGATCGATCGGCGTCTCACCAAAGGCAAACGCAAGGCTGGGGCGAAGAAAAGGAGTTCGAAATGAAGCCTCGGCTCTTGAATACTCATCATTTCCCAAAACCGCTACTGAGTGAGCTCATCGTTTTTTCGGGCCATCATCACAAGGAGGAAGACCAATGAACACCTGGCGACCTGACTGGCTTCTACGCATTCTGTTGACCTGGACGTCACTGACTTTCATCCTGGCCTGGCTGCCCTTCGTGCGTTGTACCTTCGATGGCGCTACCTACAACTGGGGTTTCAGCTGGTGGGGGATTGACGTTGGCGGCTCTGGAATCAGCGCACATTTCTTGCTGCTGGTCGTTGAAGTCGGCCTGGGTGTCGCTTTGATCTGGCTCGGCTATCGCGGGGCACGAAAGCCATTTCATTGGTTGCTGATCGCGTGGCACACGGCGATCTTTACCAGCTTTACAACCATTTCATTGTTGAGCCCAGAAGAGTTTCGATTCCGCGGCGACACCGCGGGCGTCGATTTCTCGCTGGCCTGGGTCGGCCCCGTGTTCACGGGCGGGTTCCTGGTGGCGTCGATTTACTGGGTGGTGCGCAATCTGCGCAAGCCGGATCAGCGCCAGTGTCCGCCTTGGAGTCGTTGGAACACGATCTGGCTCGCCTGCCTGATCGGGCTGTTGCCGATCCAGTTCATGCTGTTTCGGTTCGATGACATGAACTGGAATTCGGACCTCGTCGGCGTTTTTATCACCATTGGTCAGTGGATGCTGTTCGGAGATGCAATAAGGCCACGCGGGAAGTTGGAGGGTTCTCGTTGATTCACAACGCGGTGTTGTTAATCTGGCATGCACTGGAAAGTTGATTACACGGGTTTCTATTCACGTGCCGGTTGTCGTTCATCTCCATCCCAAACTCCTGTAACGCCGATGAGATCGGGTTGTATACGCAAAGACAAAGCCATGACTGAACGCAAGGGCCGTTGAGTCTGGTGGTTGGTTTTTCTATATACGATCGGCAGGAGTTGGGAATGAGTTGGATGAAGTCGCGTTCTGTCGTGGTTGGGCGGTCACGCAAGTTCGTGCGCCGGCTTTTTATCACTGGGTTGCCGCTTGTCGGCATCGTGGTGATGAGTTTCGTGGTGTCTGGCAAATCGTCGCCTCCTCACGATGACGAGATCAAGCAAATCAGCAGTAAATACAAGGCCTTTGCGAAGGCGAACGCTCAATCCGAAGGTTTCAAGCAACGAGAAGCGGCTTATTGCGCATCGCTCATCGAAGGTTATGACCTTGCGGAACTGTCAGTTTCTCATCTCCGTGGGCTCTTTCCCGTCTTGCTCAAATGCCCTGATCGACACGAGGCGTTGCATGAACGATTGACAGAGTTGGCCTCCAATGTCTCAACGGATGGCTTTGTCGCCTCGAGTCTGGACTACTTTCTCGCCAGTGCTCAAGGACAATCGGTCGAAATGAATCTGGCACTGCGGCAGGCATTGGCTCATGATGCCATGCCCACCGCCCTTGAAGAGGGAAGTGAGATTGCAGGGGGTCTTCTTGATACGTTTTCCACCCTCGATTCACGTCAACTCACCGGGATGGGTGAGGTATTGATCGCGTTTGGTCAGTCATTGCCGGATCAAATCCCGGGTTCGATCCTACCCAGCACGCTGAATTACTATCTCGCCTTGCTGAGAGTCCCCGATGGCGAAGTGGAAGTGGCGGCGAGTGAACCGATCAGACAGCATCTCGTTACGCTGTTCACCAAAGCGACGAAAGTCGCGGAAGACGCCAAGCGATCCGACGCCTGGTATCTCAAAAGTCGAATCGCGATGCTCAATGGTGCCTTTGCTCGCCGGGCGCTGATGAATCAGGAAGCTCCGCCAATGGAGATTCTCTGGTCATCGAATTCAGCGCTGGTGCCGACGCTAGAAAATCTGCGAGGGAAAGTCATCGTCCTGGATTATTGGGCGATCTGGTGCGCCCCCTGCATCGCCAAGTTTCCGGAGATGCGGGAATTGCAAACGCGATATGGAGGATTCGACGTCGAGATCATCGGGATGACCTCCCCCCAGGGATACCACCTCGATCCGGAGAAGGGGCGAATCGATTGCAGCAACGATCACGAAAAGGAATTTAATCTCGTGAGCGGGTACATGTCACACATGGACATGACCTGGACCGTCGCCTATTCACGCGAGAGCTTGTTCAACAATGATTACGGCGTGGTCAGTTTGCCTCACATGGCGATACTTGATACGCAAGGGCGCGTGCGGTTCAACAACATCCCGGTGACAACTTCACTTGAAGAGCTTGGGGCAATGATTGATTCTTTGCTTGAAGAAGCGAATCTACGGGCGCCCGAGTAAAAAATTAACAGGAACCAATATTGTTTCGGCACCATCGGCTTCGCCACCGCCGACAGCGACGTCTTCGAGGCGTACTGGATGATGATCGACCGCCCCTTCACGATCCATCGCGTGGTGGTGAGAGCGATCGAGAAGTACGGGGGTAGGGAAAGAGTCCTTAAGACTTGGTGGCTTGAAGGCGAATGGAAGGATGCCCGACGACTCAGGGCGTCTCGCCTTCGAGATACTCCACGATCGACTGCGACCCGATCACCCGCAGCGAGTTTGGCCGGTCGATCATCTCCACCACGATCGCCTTGTCCCCATACCGGGCCGCGTCGTCGTCCAGGTACATCACGCTGTCCTCCAGCCGCATGATCACGAAGTGCGTGCGGGTGGAACCGATGACGAGCCTCGCCTCCAGCGAACCATCCTCTGGCAGGTAGACCGATCGAGCGGTGGTGATCTGCGCAACCGTCGCGTTGCTCATGGACATGGCCACGCTCACCACGAGCAGGGCGAAGAACGAGAAGCTCGCACTCAGGGCCCTCATCCACATCGGGATGGGCAGTCGCATGACCAGCACCACCCAGCACGCCGCGGCGACGACCGCCAGTGCGTCCAGACCACTGACCGTCTCCAGGTCCTTGAGCCATTGCCCCCCATCCATGGCCAGGAAGGGCAGTTCGTTGAGCATCCCGTGGCGATACCCCGAAACGGTCCACCAGATCAGGAAGATCCCGTTGAGGGCCGAGGCCACGGCACCCGCCACTGCGAAGACGAAGACAACCGTCGGGATCCTGGGGCCCCCTCCGGGATAACTCTTGACCGCGGCCAAGCTCGCCCCGGGAATCGCGATGAGCAGGAATGCCAGCATGAAGCCGGGCGTCTGGTGGATGCCCGCCTGCAGGATCACCTTGGGCATGGAGATGAGCATGATGATCCCGGTGGCGAGCCCTCCCGATGGTTCGGCCAGCAGGTCCCGCACCCTCACGATAGGGGCGAATCCCAGCCTATAGCCCAGGAACCCCATCAGCCAGATGATGCCAATGACGCCCAGCGCGACGATGACGCCGATCGCCAGGTGGGTGGTGGTCTTATCCTTGTGCTCGATGGGCCGGGCGGGCCGGGCCGAAGGCTGGCGCACCAACAGCACCTTGGTCCGAGGCGGCATACGCATCGGAGGGGAAGCCTTGATCTTGACTCGGGTAAGCTGGTTCATGAAAGGGTGCGGCTGGGGAGAGTCCGTCGCATGAGGCGATTCGGTTTCATCGAGTCAAAGAGTACGTTATCTCCATCGAATCGGCATCCTGCCGGATTGCTTGAAGCACGGAAGGGAGAAAACAGGCAGATTCCGAGCGATCGAGGGCCACAAGGGCGACGTTATCCGGACCTAAGGATATTTACGACACGTTGGATAGGTAGTCGGGATTACACTTCTGGTTGAGTTGACCACATGATGGGCACTGATTTGCAAAGCCCGGAAATAGAGGAATTAGGCTCGACATTCGTTTCCACGCAAGCGAAACAGCCCTTCCTGGGCATCTATCTCACCCTGCTTCATAGGAGATGTCTGAACCTATTGTCCCCCCAAGCCTCATCGGGTGTATTTTCAGGTCCAGCTGGCCAGGAGCGTCAATAAGTCGAGCACCGACACGACTCCGTCACCGTTGACGTCTTCGTTGCAGCCCGGGCAGGAGCCCCAGGCCTCAAGCAATTTGAGCAGATCCGTCACATCGACCGTGCCGTTGTAGTTGACGTCTCCCGGAATGATTTCATCGACCACGATCAGACGCACCCGGGTTGGTTCATACGACACGATGAAGAAATTGCCGCTGGGCATGGCGTCCTGATTGACCACGATGAAGGCATCGGAGACGGACGCCGCGGTCATCAGTTGGTATTCGGTTCCGAGTGGAGTCTCAAAGCCCGGTTCAAGGACCAGGTTCAAGGTGCCGCCGAGGATTGCGTTTCCGCCGACGATGATCGGTGCATCAACGAGTGAACTGATTGACACGGTCAACGAGCTGGCATCGTTCTGGAAATAGTCGCCGCCGATCACGACGGTGTCGTCGTCGGAGCAACTGAACGCGCCGAGACCGGTGCCAACCCCGAGTGAGAATGAGCCATCCGTCTGAAACGAGCAGCCCGGACCGACCAGTTCGACGACGCCGGTGGTATTGTCGCCATCCGCGATGAAGGCCGAATCGAGCGTCATCGAGGCGCCGTCCCGGATCGTCAGCGTGGCGGCGAGGTTGGCGTTCTGGCCGACGTACAACGAGCCTCTCATGTCCCAATCCGTCGCCACATCGGCGATCACGATCGTGCCGTCGGCGTTGAGGCCCGATCCGATGTACAAGTCGAGTGACTCGACATCGGCCCCTTCGTTGACGTTCAGCACCGCCACGCCGTCCTGATCGGCGACGGCAAAGTCGGAGAGGCAGATCCAGTG
>JAPULD010000019.1 GCA_027295365.1 Planctomycetota bacterium | reverse complement strand
AGGTCCGAATCGAGCATCATGGTCCCGACGAGTTCCGCAAGCTCCCACGCCGCCAATCGGCGCGACATATCCAACTGAACGTAACGTTCCTGGGCATGCAGGTATCCCTGAGCCCGGATGACGTCGAACAGGTTCTTCCCGCTGATGATCGGAATCGCCAAGGCGTCGCGATGGATCTCGACTGGGGCGGAAAGACCGGCCACTCCGATCTCCCCCTCCAACCGAGGCATCGAGTCCATCATCGGATTGCCATCGGATGAGGCGAGGGCGAATCCATTGACGCAACTCACAAGCAGCAAGACAACGCAACGATACAGATTCATCAAGTGATCACCTCAGGGCACTGGATTCAGCGCGCACCCGCGCGCATGTGCATCAGAGTATACAAATTGGTCTGAACAAGGATCCGGATGGAACGGGTTCAGGATGTCCCGACGCTCGTCATCCGTCGAAATTGCCCCGGAGACAGTCCGGCGTGCGTCTTGAAGGACCGACTGAAATGCGCCTGATCCGCGAAGCCCGTCTCGTAGGCGATCTCAGCCAGGGGCTTGCGTGATGAGGACAAGGCATGGGTGGCCTTCTCCAGCCTGCGCCGCCTGATGTACTGAGCGATCGTGCACTTGTGATGCCGCCTGAACACACGGGCAAGATGAACCGGATGCACCCCCACGGTTCTGGCCAGTATATCGACCCGTGGCATCGCTTCCCTCGGCTCGTGCAAACGCTCCATGACCTGACGCATCCACAAAGGCATGGCCGTTTTCATACGCGAGGTCGATAGTTCGAAGTCCGTCGAGAGCACTTCGAGCAATAGCTGCTCGAGCGAGGCGACCGACAAGTCGTCGCCCAACCGGAATTCTCGATAGAGCCTGAGCATCAATTCGGGGATAGGCCCTGTATGCACCCACGCGTATCGCTTGAGCGTTTCGGACCAGTTGCACCATCGCTCGAATCGGTCGGGTTGGATGCCGATGATCAGGCTTCGGGCCCCTCGTGATCCGACCTCGTTGCGATGCACTGTTTGAGGGGGTTTGAAGACCACGGAGCACGTCTTGCAATGCGACGACAGCGAACCCGCCTGCTCGAAAAATGATCCCGCCAGCAGGATCGAGATATTCGCCTGTTCGTGAGCATGGGGCTCGAACCGACAACCGGCGGGATAGACCACCTCGTTGAGGGTCATCCCATCGAGGGCCGTCGAGCGTTCTCGCCGTCCCAGCGTAATGTCGTGATGGATGTCGATCATGCTTCCTGGTGCGCCGATTGATATCGCCAGCCAGAATCTTGTACCGATCCTGGCCTCCATCATTTCAGGAATCGTCAATTCTTCGATTTGTCTGCCTTGGGCAACACACAGGCCTCGGTTTCGCAGGAGCCTCCGAGGCGTTGGCGATTCATGGCGATCCAGCCGTACAGGCTCCTGAACAGCCATTTGAGTCCTGGGATGTGGTACAGCCACGCCGCCCATTTCCAGGGCGGAAGTGTCCTGGCGATGCCATGGACTGCGTCGGCCCCGACGAGGATCGTGCCATCGGGTCGCACGAGCCTCATTCCCGTATCAAAATCGCCTTGGGCCAACCCGGGAAATCGATCTTCGAGCCCCGGCTCCTGCCTGGGGGTGTACTCGTACATCCCCGCTGAATCGCGTTTGCGAAACCGATCCATCTGTTTGATGCAGAATGAACATTCCCCATCGTAAACGATGACGGGTTTGGCTTCGGATGGCGATTGGGAAATGGACATCACATGATTCTAGGTTCACTCCGAGGCCGACACCCTCCTTGGATGCAGAACAATCGAGGCCCATCGTCGAGTAGAATCCCATCACTCGTGCCCAATGAATCAATGAACCAACCCCGAACCATCCTGCACGTCGATATGGACGCGTTTTTCGCGGCGGTCGAGCAACGTGATCACCCCGAACTCAGGGGCAAGCCCGTCTTGATTGGCCATGATGGGCCCCGGGGCGTCGTCGCCACGGCTTCTTATGAAGCCAGAAAATTCGGCTGCCATTCAGCCCAACCAATCGTCATCGCCAAACGCCGCTGCCCCGAGGCGATCATCGTGCCTCCCAACGGCAAGGCCTATCGCCAGGCGTCGAAGCAGGTGTTCGAGATCTTTGAACGATTCACGCCCCTCGTGCAGCCCCTCAGCATCGACGAAGCATTTCTCGATGTGACCGGTTCGCTACGATTGCATGGATCCGCCGAAACGATCGCCCAAGAGATCAGACGCCTCATCACGGACGAAACCCAACTCACGGGTTCCGTCGGCATCGCCCCCAACAAGTTTCTCGCCAAGATCGCGTCGGACCTCGACAAACCCGATGGATTGACGATCATCCAACCCGATCAGGTCGAGGCGTTTCTCCACGAACTGCCGATCGGCAAGATCCCGGGGGTCGGCCCCGCCACGGAACGCAAGTTCCATCACCTCGGGATCACGACGATCGGCCAGACTCGATCCCTGGATCTGGACGTACTGCAACAGCAGTTCGGTTCGTCGGCGCAACGCTATTGGGAACTGAGTCGGGGGATCGATGAGCGACAGGTCGTGTCCGATGGTGAGGCAAAGTCCATCAGTCACGAGCAGACGTTTGGCGTCGATGTGGCCGAGCCAGATGAAATCAGGCGGGTCATGCTGGGTCAGACCGAACAGGTCGCGTGGCGATTGCGAAAGTACGATCTGCACGCGCGCACGCTGACGTTGAAGATTCGCTATGGGGATTTCGAGACGATCACGAGATCAACGACCCTCCAGTCACCGTCCAATCACACGGACGATCTCTGGACCTCGGCCAAGGGACTTTTCGACACCTGGATCGCCAAGGAAGGTTTCAAGCCGGTGCGCCTGATCGGCGTGACGGCGACCCAATTCGACCAGACGCCCCAGATGGGATTGTTCGAGGATGAGAATCGCGACAAACAGTCCGCGGTGGAACAAGCCACCGACACCATCGTCGAAAAGTTCGGCAAGCACGCCATCCGCCGGGCGGGGGCGATTCCTAGGGATAACGAGCCTCGACCGTGAAGGGCGAAGACGAGAGACAAAGAAGATTTACCACGGAGACTCAGAGGACACGGAGAGGAAAGATTAATTCATTCCTGTCCCCTCGCCCTTGAATGAGCGGGTTAGAGAGAGTGTGAGACTCTGATTCCTGATTTCGAAATCAATCACCCTTCAACCCCACCCTGCCTCACTCTCCCCTTCGTCCCCTCCCTCAAGAGGGAAGGCAGATGAAAACCAGAATACAAAGGCACGTTCCATAACAATCCCCAAGGACGCCGGCCCCATCCGACTCGCCCGCGGGCTCGGCGGGCGAGATGCGAACAGAGCCGAACGTCCATATAGACCGGCTCGACGATTCAGTCATCGTCCTCCGTCTCGAACTCGACTTCGGAAATCGTCTTGTTGGTGCTCGTCTCGACGGCGATCACCTCGACCTTGTAGGCCTTGCCCGGCTCGAGGAATCCCGCCGGCAGGGTCACGCTGGTATCCGTGGGCAGCATGTCGACGGTCCAGACCCGCAGCCGTTCCTCCTCCTCGTCCTTTTCGACGATGATCTGGTAGGCTTCGATGATGCTGTCGGGCCAGTTCGGATCGGCCACCGTCTCCCACTCGATCACGAACTCGTCCTCGGCATCCACTTCCTCCTCCTCTTCGGGAGACGTGATCTCGGGCTGGTCGGGCATGTCGTGGGTGAGGGTGGCCACGCCAACCAACCGAGCGCCCTCGACGGAACGACCGACCATCCGGTATTCGCCTTCCGGGAACAAGGCGATGAATTCATCACGTGGAAGTTCATCGAACGAAGGCTCGGCGCTTTCGCTGAAGATCTCCGTGAGGCCGATCATGCCGGCGTTGCCCTTGACCTTGATGTCGATCATCTTGCGCCCGTCGGGGTAGAAGATCTTAACCCGACGCCAGCCTTCCCCGTCGAGAAAGAACTGGATGCCGAGATCGCCG
>JAPULD010000189.1 GCA_027295365.1 Planctomycetota bacterium | reverse complement strand
GAACCACTACACCGAGATGAAACGGATCAGCGTCGATCTCGAAGCGGGTAAGCGATACCACCTGGGCCAGCGATTCTTTCCCACGCCCTACGAGGGTGGTCCCTTTGAACTGATCTTCGATGTGGTGATCGACACCGCGGTTCTGCCTTTCATGTTGCTCTTCCCCCCCGAAGAGCCCGAGGAAGCTCCCACGGGAGAATATTTCTCGTGGGTACGAAACCAGCGATCCGAAAAGGTCCTGGCGGGTCTGCCCCCCGATGTGCCCTTGGCCCACGAGGCGATCACCTACGTGCCGATTGAAGAGCCGGCCCCCGCGCCTTGACCAAGCCGATCAATTTGTTTGCGTGATCTTGAGTTCCCGGTCGATGCCATCTGGCTCCACGATCTGCTCCTGGCCATCGGGCCAGACAATACGGATCGACTCGATCGAATCAGCTTCGCCCAATCCGAATGTGACCGTCCGCTCGACCTGGGATAGATAGCTCCGGGTCGGCATGACTTGCCGTCGTTGAGTGACTCCCCCCGCGGTCAGTTCGATCCAGGCTCCGATCGCATCGCGATTGGAGGATGTCCCCTGGAGCTTGATTCTCAACCAATGATGCCCCAGTTCCTGATCGTTGCGAACCAGCAGGGGTGATCCTCCGGTTTGGGTCAAGACAACGTCAAGATCACCATCCCCATCGATGTCCGCGTAGGCCGCCCCTCGTCCCACGATCGGGGTGGCGAGATCGCCCACCGCTTTCTCGGGAACAAGCTGCATCACCCGCAAGGAATCGTAGCCCGCGTTCCAATACAGCTGCGCAGGCTGGCGATAGTGTTGACCCGCCTGGACGACGTTGATCTCCTCTTCGAGATGCCCATCGGCTTGCAGGAGGTCAATTCGACCATCAAGGTCATAGTCAAAGAAGAACAGGCCAAAGCTCAGCTTCTGGCGACTGGGCGAGCCGATGCCCGCCCCGATCGACTGGTCGGAAAATCCCATGCCGCCTTCGCTGATGTAGAACGAAGTCGGTTCGTTGGCGAAGTTGCCGATTGCCACGGCCATGGATTCGTCGTTGACATAGTGAGCCGCATCGATGCCCATCGCCCCGGTTGAAGCTCCACTGGGGTCATAGGCGACGCCACTGGCGACACCCGACTCTGTGAACGTCCCATCGCCCTGATTCAGATAGAGGAAGTTCTGGGTGGTGTCGTTGGCCACGAAGATATCAATTCGCCCATCGGCGTTGGCATCGATGAAGGTCACGGCAAGCGACTTGGCGACTGGCGTCCCCGACAGGCTCAAGACGTGAAGGCCTGCATCCTCACCAACCTCGGTAAACGTTCCATCGCCTTCATTGCGATAGAGATAGGGCTGGGTACCGATGAACAGCTTGGGGGGGCCATAGGCTTTCCCCACCCCGACCATGTTGAAGTCCAATTCAATGTCGATTTCCCGGGACCATTGAACGTAATTGCAGACGAACAGGTCGAGATCGCCATCATCGTCGTAATCGAAGAATCCGCTGCTACTGCTCCATCCTTCATCGGCGCCTTGCAGGTTGGCCTCAATCGTCGCATCGACAAAGACACCCCCATCGTTGCGGAAGAATCGATTGCCTCCCACCGCGGCGATGAACAAGTCCGGATCGCCATCGTTGTCGATATCGCCGATGGCTGGGCCCATGCCATAGAACGACACATCGAGCCCGGCCTCGGTCGTGACATCCTCAAAATTCCCGGCTCCATCGTTGCGATAAAGCTTCATCGTGGGGGGAGAATCGACGGGCGGTTCGTGAGGCCAATGCGTCGAATTGACCAGTAACAGATCCGGATCGCCATCGGAATCGTAATCAAGGAACGCGACGCCACCCCCCATGGTCTCGGGCAACAGTTTCTCCCCGGTCGCGCCGTTCGTATGCACGAAGTCAATGCCGGCCTGGGTCGTGATGTCGGTAAAACGAACCACGGGCATCTTCGCCTCGTCCACCTGCAGAGGCGCGACGTTGGAAGGAGTCTTCTCGATGACGATTTCATCGGCCGGAGTCTTGCGGCTGACGATGACGATGACGACCAGCACGACAATCGCGATCCCTGCGATGGCAATGGCCGACCATTTGAACGCGTGTCCGATGATCGTGTCGTCTTCGTGAACGAACTCTTCGTCGGGAGTCGGTTTGTTGACGGGGGGCTTGGTCATTTTTGCTCTTGGGGGAGTTCGTAGGCACCAGGTCGATGCAGGTCGTAGATCACCACGTTTTCAGAAGCATGGTCGGCGGCGGGATATTGAAGCCTGGCCTTGGCGACCGCCTGATCCCGGGCGTTGTCATCCATTTTGTAATACCCATGCAACGAGGCATGCTCTTCAGCCAGCTTGGTTTCACCCAGATCACGATAGATCAAACTGAGGTTGAAGTGAGCCGTGGCATTTTCTGAATCGAAGACCAGGGCCCGATCAAAGTACGAGATCGCTTCTCGCAACATGGTTTCGCGGGATGCCTTGTTCGCCTCGCCACGTTCTTGCTTGGCACGCTCGTAGATCGTGATGCCTAACTCATTCAGCAGGCGATAATCCTTGGAGAAGTCGAAGTTCTTCCCCTGGGCCTGCTCGAAGCCGCCCTCGATGATCTGCTTGAAGTTGCTGATGGCTTCATCGAGGTTGCCATTCAGTTTCTCGACCAGCCCCGAGAACCACAGCACCGACCAGGCTCGAGCGGGAGGATCGAAGTCCCTTGCTCGCTGCAAGGCCAGCGGGGCTTTCGTCGAGACACGCCCATCCTGGATGTAGACCCGGGCGAGGTTGATCGGCCCATCGGGTCGCCCCAATTCTTCCACCTTGGTGAAGGCTTCCTCGGCTTGGCGGAACTGCCGATTGCGAATCAGCCCGATGCCATAGTCGTTCCAGCGTTGCCACATGGGAATGCCACGATCATCCTCGATGGGTTGAGCGTTGGCGTCCCCGATGGGCAAGGTCACGCGATCGTGGGCCAGCAGCATGATGGGCAACTCGTTGCGATACTCGGGGTCGTCCTCGACGAGGGCCATCAATTCAGTGTCAAACTTGCGGTACTGCAGCTTCACGTCAATCGTGATCGAGCCGGCAGCATCTTCTGGAACATTGAGCAGGTAATGCAGCGAATCCGCCGCCCCGGGGGGAATCTGGTTGGTGTACAGAGCCACGAATATGTCCTGGGCATTCCGGCGATTGATCCGGTTGCCATCGCGATCAAGCACGAACGAATTGACCTTGTGCGACCAGGGATCGACAGCGTTGTACGTTTCGTCACGCCCCCCACTACGTCCCAGGAGTTCGCCATTCAGCGTGACTTCGACATCCATCCATATCTCGTTGGAGTCCGACGTTCCTTGCGTGAACACATGCCCCATCTTGACGGTTCGGATGATGGTCTCCACCAGATACGATTCGCCGGGCGTCAACGTCGGGATCTCGGGGCGAATCGGCCCGAGCAGTTCACCGTCAATGGCCCCGCCTTTGCGCAACGCGAAGATGTCAAGACGCATCACGCCTTCGTTGAAGTCCTTGTGCTTCTGGATCGCCCATTCGGGATCGGGCATATCCACCATGGTCGCGATGGCGGTGTTCGCCGAGGGGAATTGATGGTCGTGCACCGTCAACTGTCCGAAGGTCGGTTTCTCGGGATTCGTCTCGAAGGTCCTGGCCCCGAATTCATTGGCCAACTCGAGCGGCATGTGGCACTCATTGCAGTTGGATTGCGCCTTGGGGGGATAGTAGAAACTCGTGATTCCCTGACCCGAGACGCCACTGAGGAAGAAGGCGTCGTAGTGATTCTGACCCCGGAGCCACTTGTAGGCATTGAGTTCAGGTGGAAGATGGACTTTGTGACAAGAGCCGCAGAATTCGGCCGACTTGTGCAAAGGCTTGAGGAATGTCGCCTTATGGAATTCAGGCTTGGCCTTGACGAGCTGGCGATTCACCCATTGCAACAGAGGGGATTTGCTGAACGTAAAGGGGTAATGCGTCGGCTCGTCAATCGTGTAGTCGCCATTCCCTCGAGGCGTGCTGGTGCCAGGAAGCGTGTTGATCTTGCTGATCGCGTGGCAGACGGTGCAGGTGATGCCCGCCTGAGCCGCGGGGTCGTTGGCCAAGTCATACTGCGGGTCGTCGAATCTCGGATCTTCGAACTGACCCGAGAGGAACGGCACCGGGTCATGGCAGCCCGCACAGAAGCGAGACCCCTGGACGTTTCCGTCCCGCTCGAACATCGCTTCTCGGGTTTGGCGAACGCTGAACAGATACACCGGGTTGTTGAAGGAGGCGAATTTGTGCGCGCTGTGTTGCCAAGCTTTGTGAACCTCGCCATGGCATTCAAGGCAATACGCATCGTTCTTGAGCACGTGCTCGGGAATAAAATTCCCCGTGCTCGTGCGGCTGAGGGCCGGGAAGAAATATTGTTCACCCGAGACGGGGCCCACTTCATCCCACGCCCTCGGATCGGCGGCCTGAAAGAACAGCATGATCAGGGCAAAGCCCGCGGCGACGGTTCCCCACGTCAGCCCCACTTTCCATTTGATGCGCCGGCCCGCGAGCCGATGCAGGATGAACATCCAGATCGCCCCGAGGGGCGTCAGGACATGCAACCAATAGGACGTGCTGCGAAGGAGGGGGTTGTTGACTTCGAATCGGAATCCGAACAGGTCCACCCGGGTGAGCACGAATCCAGTGATCAGGACGATCAAGGCAATGATGAACGTCGCCCAACCCGCCTTGATGGCCCTCTTGTTGGGGCGATGTCTTGTGTTGCGACTGTGGATGATCCCGAAAATGACCACCGGGAGGACAATTGCAATTCCCAGCACCAGGTGGACCAGGAACATCCACTGGAAGAAATAATTCTGATACTCAACCCCCGCGACCGTGATCGTGACCAGATAGATCGAATTGACCATCAGCACGGCAAACAGAAAGAAAACCACGCCCAACAGCTTTTTGAGCTTGGGACCGACCGCGGGCACGTACTTCTTCCGATTGAGAGGCGTGTTTGGCTGGGAGGGAGTTTGCGAGGTCAACGAAATGGGCCTTTCAAGCCAGATTGCTCGATTCTGACCCCAAAAAGCATGAATCAGAGATGTGAAGATCGGCCGAATCTCCCCATTACCTGCACGTCAACCGATCCGAAAAGTGTCCTACGAAGGAATCTTGCCTCGGGATCGGCAAGAATATGGGTTTTCATCGATATCACGACCCTGGGGATCTGATTTTCGGACCTTCCGTCAATCGCTTACCACCATGCGCGTATTGAATTTGGTATGCAGTTTCTGGCGATCGCTGGTGC
>JAPULD010000188.1 GCA_027295365.1 Planctomycetota bacterium | reverse complement strand
TTCGCCTCAGGTCAGGCTGGCTTTCCCCAGCCAGGCATTGTCTCCAGATGCCGGGCATTTCCCGAATCGCCTTGGCGGAAGACGTGAAGAGACCACTGAGGGTGTACTTGAGTCCACCATGAATGATGCCCTGGGAGGCGATGGTCTGTCCCGATCCCAGATCGCCAGATTCCAGGAGCACGACTCGATAGTCCAGGCGAATCAGAGACTCAAGCATCCACAAGCCGGTGGCTCCCCCCCCAAAGATGACCACATCAAATTGGATCGGGCCAATATCCGGCATAAGGCATGTTTGCCGAGGGGGTGAGTGGGGTCAAGTCGTCCTAAAAATGGAATTTCGATATAGAAATCCGGGTTTTTGATATTTCATGAAATGTGGAACGCTCAAACCCGTAAAACCGAATGTGAATTCGTATATTCAAGCCACGTGAGATTATGACCGAATCAGCCCCGACCATTCGATGGGTGACGCCCAAACAGCCGCGCAGCCAGGAGACGCTTGAGCGTCTGGCTCAGGCGACGATGCAGTTGCTGGAAGAGAAATCGTTCGAGCAGATTTCGATCGAGGAGATCGCCAAGCGCGCAGGTTCCTCCGTAGGGGGGTTCTACGCTCGATTTCCCGACAAGGAAGCTCTCTATGAGTACCTGTATGTTCAATATGAAGGGGAACTCGCGGCGACCAGGTCTGAGATGTTTGATCCAACTCGTTGGCTCGATGTGCCGTTGCAACCACGAGTTGAAGCCATCATCGTGTTGTGCCTCAACGTGATCAAACAAAGGGCGGGATTCTTTCGAACCATGGCCCTTCGAGTCCATATGAATCACACCCCGCAGATCGATGAGCAAACAGCTCGTCGAGGAGAGATGATCGAATCAATTCGAAACATCTTGCTTGAATGCCGGAACGAAATTACCCATCCCGATCCTGTCCTGGCCACGAAAATGGGTTTCTACCAGTTGTTGATGGCCATTCAGGAACGTTACATGTTTCCCCATACCGCTCATACGAAAATCCTGAACGTTTCGGATGATGTCTTTATGCGAGAACTCGTCAGAGCGTTTCTTGCCTACGTCGGAGCCTCTTACACCCCGTCCCCTGAAATGCAACACGTTGCGTCACGTTCTTGAAGGAACCATCTCATGTTGACAATCAAGGATCTCGTCAAGGTCTATCCCGGTCCGGTCGCCGCTCTGCAAGGTGTTGATCTCGAGATCGACAAAGGCATGTTCGGATTGCTGGGCCCCAACGGGGCCGGCAAATCGACGTTCATGAAGATCGTCGCCGGGCTGCTCGAACCCACCTCGGGCACCGTGTACCTCGATGACGTCAACATCGTCGAGCATCCCAAACTCATCTGGAAGGATCTGGGATACCTGCCCCAGGAGTTTGGCTTCTATCCCCACCTGACCGGGCGTGCGATGCTGATGTACCTCCTGAAAATGAAGGGGGTGCAAGCTCCGGGGGGGTTGCGCAAGTTGACCGATGAATTGCTTGATCGCGTCAACCTGACCTTCGCGGCCAAGCGAAAAGTCAAGGGCTACTCGGGCGGCATGCGACAAAGGCTGGGCATCGCCCAGGCCATCGCGGGCGACCCCAAGCTCATCATCGTCGACGAACCGACGGCGGGTCTCGATCCCGAGGAGCGTCTGCGGTTCTATCGATTGCTCGCCGAGCTTGCGGAGAAGCGCATCGTGCTGCTCTCCACGCACATCGTCGAGGACGTCGCGGTGCTGTGTCCCCGCTTCGCGGTCATTCGAGAAGGCGAACTGGTCGCCCAGACCACCCCATCGCTGGCACGGCAAGGCGTCGAAGGCTGTCTTTATGAAGGCAAGGCCACGTCGGATGAACTGGCCGATCTGCAACGCGACTACAACGTGACCCAGGCGATTCTCGTCGAAGGCAAGAACCGGGTGAGGGTCTACGAACCCAATGGCAACCCGCCCTCCGGTTTCGAGCTGATCACACCTACGCTCGAGGACGCCTACCTGTTGATGATGAAGAACGGGTCGCTGGCAAATTCACCGGCTCCACAACCCTTGGAAGCGGGGGGTGTGGCATGAACATCCGACGCCTGGGCCTCGTGGCCCGAAACGAAATAATGCAGAACTTCCGTCGCCCCATGATCTGGGTGCTGATCGGCTTGCTCGCGTTCTTGCAATGGAGTCTGGCTTCGGGCAGTGCGTCCATCCAGGTCAGCGGCGATGCCTCGGTGGGAGGCAAGGAGCAATGGCTGACCGGAATGTTCACAGTCGCGCAGATGCTTACGGCCCTGCTCCTGATGCTCTACGCCTTCTTCGTCACCATCGGGGCGGGGATGACGATAATTCGTGACGACGAAGTGAAGATCAACGACCTGCTGCAAGGCACGCCCTTGACCCCCGGCGAATACATCTGGGGAAAATACATCGGCAGCCTGATCAGCTTTCTTCTCGTGCTCGTCGCCCACATAGGAAGCATGATTCTCTTTTTGCATGTCTTGCCGACCGCGGCGGAAGAGGTCGTCGGTCCGTTTGAGCTGGGCAATTACCTGATGCCGGCTCTGTATTTTGGCGTGCCCACCGTCATCTTCCTCTCGGGAGTCGCCTTTGCGCTGGGGGAACTGGCCCGTCGTCCGATCGTGATCTTCACGCTACCCATCTTTCTCGTCATCCTCTGCACGGCGTTTCTCTGGAACTGGTCGCCCTCATGGCTGGATCCTCGAATCAACCAGTTCATGATGCTCATCGACCCCACGGGCTATCGGTGGCTGCTCGAAACGTTTTTGAAGGTCGATCGAGGGGTGGATTTCTACAACACGCAAGCCATCACGTTCGAGGGCACCTTCGGCATCCTGTTCCTGCTCAGTCGCATTGCCTACCTGTTCATCGGCGTGCTCCCCGTCTTCTTCTGCACTCGTCATTTCACCCGGAAGTTGCGGGCCATGAAGCATGGCAACCTCGAAAGCTCCCGCGGATTCATCGATCGAATGCCACGGTTTGCACGCGGCATGCTCCGATTCGTCTTCGTCAAGAGACCCAGGAATGACTCAATGGGATCGAATATCGAAACTCGAGATCCCAATGCCTCGCTTCCCTTGGGCCTGCTGGGCATGATCAACAAGCCCATCGGGTTGCTGGGGGGAATCCTCACCGTGGCCCGGTTCGAGCTCAAGGAATTGAAGTCCCACCCCGGACTCTATCTCTTCACCCCCTTCATAATCAGCCAGACCCTGGGAACGGCCCTGATGGCCAACGGGGCCTTCGACACGCCCATGCTGCTGACGTCGGGCAGTCTGGCCATCGGCACGATGAACACGTTGACGCTCCTGGTGTGCATGTTGCTGTTGTTCTACACCGTCGAATCGCAGCAGCGCGAGCACCACACCAAGCTCGCTCCGATCTACTTCTCCACCGCGATCCGAAGTTCGTCGATCATCTTCGGCAAGACCATCGCCAACGCGGTGGTGGGTATCGTGGTGTTGCTGGCCGCGCTGTTGGGTTGCGGGATCGCGATGCTCATCCAGGGCTCCGTCGGATTCGACATCTTCCCCTACTTCCTCGTCTGGGGCATCCTGCTGGTGCCGACCTACATGCTCTGGTGCGCCTTCATCACCATGCTGGTGGCCATCCTTCGCAATCGCTACACGGTCTACGCCATCGGCATCGGCGTGTTCATCTTCACCTTCTATCGCCAGTTCACGGGCCAGATGAACTGGGTCGGCAACTGGAATCTGTGGAGCTTCAGTCGCTGGAGCGACATCAGCACCTTCGAATTCGGTCGATCCGCCATCATCCTCAATCGAATTCTGGCCTTGTCGATGACCGTCCTGCTGACTGCGATTACCGTGCGGTTCTTCAATCGTCGGGAATGGGACGCGTCCCGGATCGTCCATCGCCTTCGCCCCGGACCACTCTTCAAGATGTCGATGCAGATGCTGCCCTTCATCATCGTCCCCCTCGTGAGCGGCGGCATCCTCTGGGCCCAGGTCAACGACGGCTTCCAGGGAGACAAGACCCTCAAGAAACAGAAGGACTACTGGAAACAGAACCTCGCCACCTACAACGACACGCCCATCCCCGCGATCACCGAAGTCGTGATTGACCTTGAACTCGATCCCGCGCGGCAGTGGTTCAAGGTCTCCGGAACCTACACCTTCCACAATCCCAACGAAAAGCCTATGCGGCAGATTCCCTTCACGGGAGCCCAACACTGGGAAAACATGGCCTGGACCATGAATGGCGAGCCCTATGAACCGGAGGACCGAACCCGACTGTTCGTCTTCACCCCCCCCCAGCCCCTGGAAACCGACGAGTCGATGTCCATCGGCTTCAGCCACGAGGGGTACTTCCCCAACGGCATCTCCAAGAACGGCGGAGGCAACATGGAGTTCATCGTCCCCTCGGGCGTCGTACTCACCAGCTTCAGCCCCAGTTTCGTCCCGGTCCCGGGCTACATGAGCGGGATCGGCGTGGACGAGGACAACCAATTTGACTCGCGCGAGTACCAGGACGATTTCTTCGAGGGCATCACGCCTTCGGCGTTCGGTTCGCAGACCCGATTCACCACCAAGGCCACCATCACCGGTCCCGATGACTTCATGTACAACGCCCCAGGGACGCTCCTCAGCGATGAATCCGTGGATGGCCTGCGCACCGTGGTCTGGGAATCGGACTTCCCGGTCACCTTCTTCAACGTCGTCGCGGGGCGCTGGGACGTCAAGGAAGGCAACGGCACGAAGATCTTCTACCACCCCGAACATCACTACAACATCGAGGAGATGTCCTCGGCCCTGGACGCCGCGAGGAAGTATTACTCCGAATGGTTCATGGAGTATCCCTGGGCCGAGCTGAAGATCAGTGAGTTCCCCAACCTCGCCGGGTACGCCCAGGGTTTTGCGACCAACATCACCTTCTCCGAAGGCATCGGGTTCCTGACCAAGAGCGATCCGGAATCCAACGTTGCGTACATGGTGGTGGCCCACGAGACCGCCCACCAATGGTGGGGTAACCTCCTGCGTCCCGGCAAGGGCCCGGGGGGCAACATCCTTTCCGAAGGCATGGCTCACTTTTCCACGCTTCTGCTCATCGAGGCCGATCTGGGTCTGCGCGAACGTATCGGATTTGCGAAGCAGATCGAGAGTCGTTATGGCGATGCCCGACGAGTCGATGCCGAACGCCCCCTGGTCAAGATTGATGGATCCAAAAATGGCGACAACACCGTCACCTACGACAAGGGTGGTTTCGTGTTCTGGATGTTGTTGAATCACATGGGTCGCGAAAATGCGCTGGCGGGCTGCAAGGAATTCATTACCAGTTACCTGGACGATGAGGACTGCCCCGTGTTGCAGGATTTCATACGGGTCATGCGTCCCTTCGCCCCTGATGCCGAGGCCTACGACGCGTTCACGCAACAGTGGTTCCACGAGGTAGTGATGCCCGAATATCGCTTCAGCGATGTGGTACGGAACGAGTGGGAGCCCGGGCAATGGGAAGTGACGTTCACCATCGAGAACAAGGGGACCGGCACGATGCCGCTCGAGATCGCCCTGACGAAGGGTGAGCGATTCCCGGATGCTGAGGCAAGTGTTGAAGAAGGTGAAGAGGAAGATCCC
>JAPULD010000187.1 GCA_027295365.1 Planctomycetota bacterium | reverse complement strand
AGATGCGTGCCCTCAAGGGTCGCATGCCTCGAACCTACGTCATCGATACGTTACGAAGATCGGTGCAATGTCTGGCCGAAGTGACGGGACTGGTCATCCATCAAGGGACATTTGGCGTCGCCCAGACCTTCCGAGACTGCTCACCCCAAGCCCAGCAGGAGCGATACCAAGGCGGAACTCCTGGGAGTCCGGGGATTTCGGGGATACCGGGTACTCAAGAAGGGGGTTCGATGTCTTCTGCATCCATGGCGAGCAAGCCAAAGGCAAGTGATTCTCTCGAAGACTAGGTCTTGCCCAACGTGGCGTGCGAATGGTCATTCCGATCAGGATCTCGACGTGATTCGCCCTGATACGCTGATACACTTCTCTGATACACTCTGGGGTATTACGAATTGGTCTGAATCGAGGCGAATCATGGAGGAAGCCAGCTCATGCCCCTGATCATCGTAGTGACGGGTCCAAACAATGGTGATTACCACCCGCTGGGCGATCAACCCGTGATCATCGGACGAGATGACAAATGCAGTCTGCAGATCGTCGATCCTGTCGTCTCCAGAAGGCATTGCCGCGTCGAATATGACGCGTCCTCCGAAACCGCCACCGCAACGCATCTCGGAAGCACCAACGGCATGCGGGTCAATGATCGGGAGATCGAGAATTCAGCCTCGCTTCAGGATGGCGACGTGATCCACATTGGCGACACGCTGATGCTGTATTCCGCCAAGAGCGTTCCGGACATCGACGAAGCCGTCAACAACTTCCGCATGAAAAGGGCGGCCAAGCATTCCACCCTGATTCGCTGAGCTTCATCATCCTCAACAATGACATTTCAGGGCCATTTCAGGGCCAATTCAGGTGAAGTCGAATTCGTCTTCGTCCTGATCGTCACTCTGCAAGGCGTCGGAGAGTTTGATCGCGTCCCGTTTCAGGTTGGGAACCATTGAAGGCTGTTGGGGCGGGCCCAGCCGAAAATCATCCGCCGATGCAATGCCGGATTGGGTGAGGTGGATCAATGCGATGAAGGAGCAGTTGGTGCATCGGACCGTCGCGACGGGTTGGATGACGCTGTGGACTTCCGTCGGGTCGATGCTGAGGGCCGCGAGCCGATAGACCGATCCATCAACGGTCCATTTCTTTTCATGGCACATCGGGCAGGGGCGAGACTCACCCCATTTCTCACGAATGTGCTGAAAGAGCTTTTTCTGGTGTTCGTCGGACAGTCGGATGGTCATGCCTCATCCTCCATTGGCCAGCCTGGCAAGACAATGTATGGGCGCGCTTCACTCCAAAATACGTGACGATCCTACTCCCGGGTGACAAAATCCTGTAATCCACTCGATAATTGTTCCAATGGTCAACAAGAGCTTTGCTCAGAAGCGGCACAGCTCGCCGAGATGCATTAGATAGTGCTTCCGAACCTGCACTTCATGCCGGAAATCAATCTGATCTTACATGCCCTTGGTTTCGGGAGTGGGGGGGTTACCGCTCGTCGACTGGTTTGAATTCCTGATTGACGGGTCCCACATAGATCTGACGGGGACGCCCGATTCTGAAATCGTTGTCCTGACGCATTTCTCGCCACTGGGCGATCCAGCCGGGCAAGCGACCAATCGCGAAAAGCACCGTGAACATGTTCACCGGGATGCCGATCGCCTTGTAGATGATGCCCGAGTAGAAATCGACGTTGGGGTAGAGCTTGCGTTGGGCGAAGTAGTCGTCATTGAGTGCGATCTCCTCAAGCTTCATGGCGATCTCAAGCAGCTTGCTCTGGCCCCCAATCTTGTCGAGCAGGTCGCGGCATTCCTTCTTGATGATCTGAGCCCGAGGATCGTAGTTCTTGTAGACGCGATGGCCAAACCCCATGAGCCGGGCCGTGTCGTCGCCCGCCTTGGCACGCTCGACGAAATTCTCGGCGCTGCCATCCCCATCCTCGATCCGCTCGAGCATTTCGATGACTTTCTGATTCGCACCCCCATGCAAAGGACCCCAGAGCGCGCTGATCCCGGCGGACATCGACGCGAACAGATTGGCTTGGGAGGAACCCACCAGACGCACGGTGCTGGTCGAACAGTTCTGTTCATGGTCGGCGTGAAGAATGAGCAGGATCTCGAGAGCCCGTGAGACGGACTCGTCAATTTCATAGTCCTCACAGGGCGTGGCAAACATCATCTGCATGAAATTCTGGGTGTACTCCAGGTTGTTCATGGGGTACATGATGGGTTGGCCGATCGAATGCTTGTAGGAACAGGCCGCGATCGTGGGCAGCTTGGCCAGGAGCCGGATGATGCCGCCATCCGCCTCGGTGTCGTCGGGATCTGTGAATTCGGGATAAAAGGCCGAAAGGGCTCCCACCACGGCTGAACACACCGCCATGGGGTGGGCCTTCTTTGGGAAACCAGAATAAAACCGCTTGATGTCCTCATGGAGCATCGTGTGGCACTTGATCTGGTACTTGAGGTCATCCAACTGGTCCCGGGTGGGAAGGGTGCCGTATATCAGGAGATAGGCCGTTTCGAGGAATGTCGCCTTCTGGGCGATGTCCTCGATGGTGTAACCCCGATACTTGAGGATGCCCTTTTCACCGTCGATGAACGTGATCGAGCTGCGGCAGGCACCACTGTTGGCAAATCCGGGGTCCAGGGTGATCATTCCGGTCGTGCTCCGGAGTTTCCTGAGATCCACGGCCTTTTCGTTTTCAGTGCCAGTGATGACGGGGAATTCGTAGCTGTCGCCCTCGATGTGGAGGGTGGCGGTTTCTGTAGTCATGTCTTCCATCCGTTGACGGTCGGGAGTAGGGGTTTCAGAGCCGATAGGGTGGACATGATAAGCCGCCTCGCGGCGAATGGCACAATCGAGGAAAAAAACTACTCTTGGCGAGCCTTAATCCGTGCCGATCGCTGAAGGAGAAAATTCAATACGGAAGGCGAATATAAGGCGCGAACCCCCAATGGAGGGTGTCTCCACCCCGAATCTCGCGTCGCCTCATTTTCCACTCGGATACCATCCGGACCTCAAAGCCCTCTGCCGCCATGAGATTGAGAAAGGTTGATCGATGCCCAGCCGCAAGGTGATTCTTCGTGACTTCCTGATTTTCCAGTTCAAGCTTTTTCTCGATGGGATCAAGGACTTTGTCCTTTGGGGTGCCTCCATCATCGCGGTGGTGATCGATCTCGTGTCGAGTCCGAAGGGACCGTCCCGGTTTTACCGGGTGCTCGAGGTTGGTGAACGCTTCGAGTTGTGGCTGAATCTGCATCGAGCGGCCAGCCAGGTTGGCCAAACCGATGACGGCCTGTTCGGG
>JAPULD010000186.1 GCA_027295365.1 Planctomycetota bacterium | reverse complement strand
AAGAGCGTCTGCATGAACTCGATCATCATGAGTTGGCTGTACACGAAAAGGCCCGATGAATTGAAACTGGTGCTGGTCGATCCGAAGATGGTCGAACTGAGCCAGTTCGCGCACATCCCCCACCTGATGTGCCCCGTGGTGACGGAAATGCCCCGGGCCGCGGCGATCCTGGAATGGGCCGTCCACAAGATGGAAGAGCGTTACGAACTGCTCCGCGAAGCCAGGGTGCAGAACGTCAGTGGCTACAACAAGCTCACCGAGGAGCAGTTGTACGAGCGATTCGATGCCCAGTCGGACCTCGAAAAGGCCAAGATTCCCAAGATGCTTCCCTACAGGGTGTTCGTGATCGACGAACTCGCGGACCTCATGATCACGACCAAGGAGGTCGAGCATTCGATCGTGCGAATCGCCCAGAAGGCGAGGGCCGTGGGTATCCATCTGATCGTGGCCACGCAGCGACCCCAGGCGAACGTCGTGACGGGACTCATCAAGTCCAACATGCCATGCCGCGTGTCGTTCAAGGTCGCTTCAGGCATGGACAGCCGCATCGTGCTTGATCACAAGGGCGCGGAACTGCTCCTGGGCCAGGGCGACATGCTGTTCCTGTCTCCCCATTCCAGTGAACTGAAAAGAGCCCAAGGCACGTTGGTTGGCGATGGCGAGATCCACAATGTCACGAAGTTCCTCAAGGACGTGGCGACGCCAAACTTCGAGCGCAGCTTGATTGCCATCCGCCCCGGGATCGAACACGGAGGCGAATCGATTCCCGAAAGCGAACGCGATTCGCTGTTCGACGAAGCGGTCGAGGTCATGATCGAATCAGGACGAGGTTCGGTGTCGTTGTTGCAACGTCGTCTCGCGATCGGCTACAGTCGCGCTTCGAGGCTCGTTGATCAGATGGGCCAGGCCGGCATCCTGGGCGATCACAAGGGATCCGTGGCCCGCGAGGTGATGATCACGCTCGAGGATTGGCATCAGATGAAAGAGATGGAACAGAAGGCCGAACGCGAAGGCACGCTGTTCAAGGCCGAGGAGCAGGAAGCGATGGGCGAGGCCACGTTCGACGAAGGCGCGGAGTCCGTCCCCGCGGAACTGCCGGGCGAGTATCGCTCCTAAGCAGGTCAGTGATTACAACACCATACGATCGGTCTTGTTGAAACATTCATAAAGCAGGGTTGTCCACACCACAATCCCTTGTGGTGTGGTCAGTTGAGGACCTCAATTTTCTGACGATCTTTTTATTGCACCCGGAGCTTTTGAAACGATAATGTCTATAGATCGCGGCTTTGGCATCCTTACAACCCAGGGGAGAACCCCCTGCCGGGCGGCGGAAACCACTGCGACGACCGACCCCGAGGCACGCCCCGATGGCGGCCAGAGGATTCGGGCGATGGGCCCCTCGGGACGCTGAGGGGAAAAGGATCCTGGCGGCGAGAACATTCTCGTGGCGGCTGGGAAAAACCTTTTGATACGCCGAGGAGGTGATCAGTGATTGAACTGTGTGACTGTACCAAGGGGCTCGTACGCTAATCCCGTGCACCCGACGGGGTTGCGCGTAGCGTGCGACCCATGGCAAAAAAAGCGAAATAACGCTGTCCCGGCGATCTACAAGGTCGCCGGGACTTTTTCGTTGGGAAGGGAGTAGGGAATGGGGAATAGGCAATAGGGAAGATATGGAAAGGGAAGAGACTGATAATCTTGCCGCTATTATTTGGGCATGCCTGACCCCAGCCTCTTGGAAATGTTCGATTCGCCCACGGATTCCCCTTTCGTCATCGAGCACGTGAACGAGGAATTCACCAGCGTGTGCCCCATGACGGGGCATCCCGATTTTGGGCGGATTATCCTGCGCTACGTCCCCACGTCATCGTGCGTCGAGCTGAAATCTTTGAAACTCTATTACCAGTCGTTTCGCAACGAGGGGATCTTCTACGAGGCGGTGACCAACCTGATCCGAGATGACCTCGTCAAGGCGATGAAGCCGGCGTGGCTGCAAGTGATCACCGAATGGAAGGGCCGGGGCGGGATCCACAGCCGCATCCTGGCGGATCATGGAGACGTGCCGGCGGAGTGGAAAAGGGGATGACGCAACTCCTCCTTGCCACCTCCAACCCTCACAAGATTGAAGAGGTAGAAGCAATCCTCGAATCCTTGGGTATTGAGGTGGTGGGTCTGGATTCACTTGACGAGATTCCAAACGAACCCATCGAAGATGGGGACACCTTCGAGGCCAACGCGCGGCTCAAGGCGATCGGCTACGCTGAGGCGACGGGACGGATCTGTCTCGCCGATGACTCAGGGCTTGAAGTCGATGCGTTGGGCGGCGCGCCGGGGGTCCATTCGGCTCGATACGCCGGCATCGGTAATACTCGTGACGAACGCGATGCCGCGAACAACGAAAAGTTGTTGCGCGAACTCGAATCGATCCCCGACGAGCAGCGCACCGCACGGTTCGTATGCGCGATGTGCCTGGCCACCCCCGAGGGCAAGATCCTCGCGGAAACGAGAGGCGAGTTTGAGGGGGTCATCGCCCGTGAGCCCAAGGGGGCCAACGGGTTCGGCTACGACCCCCTCCTCTTCCTACTTGATGTGAACTGCACCAGCGCGGAGCTTTCGCCCGAGGCAAAGAACGCCCGTTCGCACCGAGGCGAAGCGACCAAACTGATGGCCAAACTGATCAATGATCTGGGTTTTGAATAATAAATCTTGTCTTCTTCTCCTACCATCTCCCTGTGGCCTCTCATTCCCTCTCCATCCTCACGCTGAACGTCAAACAGCAACGTTATTCCTGCCATGGGTGTGGCAACTGTTGCCACGACTTCACCGTCCAGCTGCGAGACGAAGACCTGAAGCGACTCGAAGCCCAAGGTTGGGAAGAAAAGCTTGGTGAACCGATCACGATCGAATTCCGAGGCACGACGTTCCTCCGCCAACGCGAGGATGGGGCGTGTCTGTTTCTGCAGGACGATGGACTCTGCCGCATCCATGCCGAACATGGCTTCGAGGAAAAACCCATCGCCTGCCAGCTCTTCCCCTTCAGCCTGACGCCCATCGAGGGGCAGGTCGCGATGGGGCTGAACTTCTCGTGCCAGAGTGTGCTGGAGAACAAGGGCGCGGCTCTGAACTCCCACGTGCAAGACCTCAAACGCATGGGGAGTCATCTGCCCGAAGTGACTCCAGCGCAACGCCCTCCCATGCTCACAAGGAAGTTGAGGGCGAGTGCGAAAGAAATCAAGGCCATCACCAATGGACTTGATCGCTGGCTGACGAAGACTGATCTGGATCTGAACACTCGGCTCGATGGCCTAGCCTTTCTGGTTCAATCGCTGGCCCAGGCGAAGCTGGAGAATGTGCGGGATGAGAAACTGCGTGAACTGGTGGATGTCCTGATCGGAGCCTTGCCGGGCGAACTGGAATTCCATCCCCTCGAACCGCCCACGTCCAGGCAGATGAAACTGCTCCGCCAAGCGGTGTTCACGCGCGTGGAGGATCCCAAACTCAGCGACATCAAGTTGCAGGGTCGTTTCGGAATGATCCTCTCCCAACTCAAGCGCAGTGGTCGCTTCAAGAAGGGAAAGGGCGCATCGCCGCATATTGGCGCGGGATGGCCCGAAGGCGTGGACCTGGCCATGGTCGAACAAGTCGGCGGCGCCACCGACACAGATACCTGCAAGGCCATCGACGACCTGATGACACGCTATCTCAGAGCGACGGTGTTGGGGGGACGCATCTGGGGGGCCGGCTACTACGGCTGGCCCGTAGTCGAAGGCCTGCAAGCATTGCTGCTGAACCTCAGCGTGATCGGCTGGTTATCGCGATTGCACTCGGCGGGGCGGGGACTCGACCAGATCGATCTTGAAGCGGTCCGCGCGGCATTAGGTCGCGTCGATCGGACCTCGGGCCGCGCGGTATGGCTGGGGGCAAATTCTGAAAGAGCGAGGCTGGGGTACCTGAAATTGGATGATGGGCTTCGACGAATCGGCAGCCATGAAAAATTGACTATGGAATAATTCAGCCTCGCCAATATTCCTTAGCGAGAAAAGCACCCGTATACTGATTACCAAATTGGGGTTTCATGCGATCCTCAGGATGAACGCAAGGGGTATTGGATGCTGAATTCACAAAATACCAACGATTTAGAGGAAACAAAAAAGGCATTAAAACACAAGATATTTATTGCGATCATCTGTCTATGCACACCCTTGTTCATTGTTGCGCAAGCCTTTGTGGATGGAATACTCGCGATCTTTATTTGGCTTGGAACTGTTGTTTTCTTAAGCGTGATTGCCGATATCGGCATAAACATGAGGCATGGCATGGCGGAAGCAAGACGGGATTCTCGAAGCAAATAAGCGCACCGCCGAATTCCAAATTTGACGAGGATGTCAACCGACTTCCTGATGCAGATGCCCCGCGATCGCCTTGATCATCTCGGGTCGCGTGCCGCAACAGCCGCCGATCATGGTGGCTCCGTCGGTAATCCATTGGCCGGCGTAGTTGGCGAAACGTTCGGGATCCACCGCGTCGGTGTTAATCCAGTTGCCCATGGGGTCGGCGTAGCCGATGTTCGCATACGCGCTGATCCGAGTTTCCGTCGGTACAAGTTTGCGCATGAGTTTGATCTGCGACTCGGTGTTGGGGGCGGCGACGCAGTTCACGCCGATGGCCAAGGCATCGCCAAACGTGGGCAGCACTTCCGTCAATGATTCACCGCTCAACAGCGTGCATGGCGGCCCCTCCCGATCCACACAAAAACTAGCCATCCATCCCCGGAAGGGTGCAAGTTCTCTGGCTCGTTCAATCGCGGCCATCGATTCGTGCAAACAATTCTGCGTCTCGATGAGAATGACATCCACCCCCGCCTCCAGCAGCGTCTCGATCATCCAGCCATGCTCGCGCGCGCAGATATCGGCATCGGGCGCGAGATCGGCTCGATAGCACTCCTCCAGGGGAGCGATCGAACCAAGAATCAACGCCTCGGGTTTGATCGCATCCCGGGCTCGCTTGGCGATCTCCACCGCTTTGGTCGTCAGAGCCTTCGCCTGCTCATCGCTGTAACCCACTTTGTTGAGCGTCCAGCGCTCGGTGCGGAACGTGCAGGTGGTGATGGCATCGGCGCCCGCTTTCAGGTAATCCCGGTGCACCTCCTCGAGCAGTTCGGGGCATTCTTCAATCGCGTGGGCCGACCAGAGGGGCAACGAGAGATCGGCTCCCCTGCGCCCCAGTTCGGTGCCCGTGGCTCCGTCCAGCAATATGATGTCTTTGTCGAGCACGTTCATGCCCGGAAGTCTAGCGGGTTTTTCCCTTGCGCTGACGTCGCTTCCTGCGTTTGGGGGTTTCTTCCTCTTCCTCGATCACGAACGCCTGGGGGGCGTGCCGCATGGTGATCATCGCGAATTCCGCGGGGCAATTGACCCTCAGGGGAAACCAGTCGCCTACCCCAGTCGTCACGTACAGGCGACTGGGGCCATTCTCGAAGAGACCTCGGCTGTGCCGTTGGCTCATCGCGAGGTTGACGTTGGGATATTTCTTGAGGGAGATATGCCCCCCATGCGTATGCCCGGAAAGCGTCAAGGGGATGCCAAGTTCAGAAGCCCGGCCGAACGCTTTGGGATTGTGGGCCAACAACAGATGAGCGGTGTCTCCACACGTTTTGTCGATGAAGTTGGCGTTTTTCGTCGCGGACTTCGCCCAGTCGATGCCCCCGACGTAAAGCTTCGAGCCCTTGTGCGAAATCTGCACGACTTCATTGCGAAGCATGTGCAGTCCAGCATCGAGGGCGAGCCGCGTGATGACATGGGGGCAATGCAGTTCATCGTGATTGCCCAGCACCAATGCGGTGCCGAGCGGGGCTCCGATGTTCGCCAGGGCTTCCAGCAAAGGCCATGCCTTGTCGTGGTGCAGATCGACGACGTCCCCCGTGCAGGCCACAAGGTCGGGCTCCTGCCGCTTGATCTGCTCGACGATTTCGAGCGCATGTTTCAGCGAGACCAATTCCCCGAGATGAAAATCGCTGACGTGGGCGATGCGAAGGCCATCAAAGACCTCGGGCCAGTTGGGGCTGGAAGTCTGGATATCTCGAACCACCACCCCCTTGGCCAGATGCACGCGGCTCATGCGCCCCCCACTCAAGCGGTCCGGGCCCAGCGTGAACAGGAAATTACGGACCCGAGCCCTTTGGTAGCGGGCTCGATGCTTTCGAGTCGTTTTTAGTTGTTCATCCATGAGTGAGTAATTCTCGGCCAGATTTCAGAAATGTCACGTTCTTATTCTTGTTCGTCATCTTCCTCATATTCTTTCTCAAGATCGCTTTGCAACAAGTTTCGCTTTAATCTCAGTTCTTCCGCCCGGACCGGATCACCGATCTCATCAATGGCATACATTTTCACAAGTTGATCCAGGGTCAATGCGTGCAAAGGCATTCCGGTATCATAGTCTTCGAATCCAAGGGTATATCTACTGAGCTCTTCCAACACGCTGCGATACTCATGCAAGTCTCGATTGGTGGCCTTGGAATCGGTTAATCGATTCGCCGCCGCACACAGTGCTATCAGTTTCAGGCGATCGAGCCAGGGATCTTCATCGTCGAGCATGAGACTCCAGCCTTCGTAATTTTGTTGAATGAGTGGTTCTGCTTCCTTCCAATCACCGACTTGCACAAGCCAGAATGCCAATGAAGTTTGCCAGATATTAATACGCAAGAGCGATACTTTCGGATCGTTCTTGGCAATCTCAAGAAGGACTCGAATCCGTTCGATGCGAGTGTTCCAGAACACAAATCGATCCGGCCCTTCGCGGAGAAACTCAGGGCCATACATCCATTCGGCAAGCCATAAATCCTGAAGTACGAGAAAACTCAATCCAACAGATTCCACCTGATCGAGTTCATCACTGAACAATTCAAGATTCCTTTGTTGTTTCTGATACTCCAATTCCACGACTTCGGCACGGGCTTTTTCCACCGCTGTATTGAGACGACTCTGATTGGCTTCGGCAACAAAATGCTGAATAACGAAACCACTGAAAACTCCAAGCAAGATGATCACTCCTGTCGCTATCGCCATTGATGGTCGCCGACGTATCCAGAGTCTCAAACGCCAGATCGCCCCTGCATTCCCCCAGGCAATTGGTTTGTAGCCCAACCAGGATTCAAGATCGTGAGCCAAGGCAATGGCCGAGCCATAGCGATCACCCGGATTCGTGGCCATGGCCCGCTGACAGATTTTCTCCAGGTCACGATCGATGTCCGCGCGATGTTTTCGCAAGGACACTTGAAGAGACTTTCGCTGACGCAACTCATGCGTATGCCTCACTTCCTCGAGCGATTCACCATTGGGAAGCTTGCCGGTCAGCAGCCAGAACAGGATGCCCCCCAACGCATAGATGTCGGACGGAATCGTCAACGCCCCCGCCTCCCGGCGAAACTGTTCGGGAGACATGAACGCCAGATTTCCCATCGGCCCCTCTGTCTCAAATGGATTCGTTTGCGCCCTTTGGGTATCCGTGGCGCGAATGGCGATCCCGAAATCCACTACCTTGGGCTCGCCTTCGGCCGTCAGCACGATGTTACTGGGCTTGATGTCGCAATGGACAAGCCCCGCCATATGGGCGGCATGCACACCAAGCGCAATTTTCGATGCGATTCGAACCAAGTCTCTCAAATCACGAGTCTTGGCTTCACGACGTGACCATTGATAGAGATCACCGCCATCGACATACTCGTAGACGATGAAGTCCTCATCCTGATCGGAGACGCCACGGTCAATCACGCCCACCACGTTGGGATGCTTGATGCGACGGGCTTTCGTCGCTTCTTCCATCAACTGCTGACGTGTCCAGTCCGACCTTCCATCGCCCCCCGCGATAATCTTGATGGAGACGAGGGCTTCATGATCTTCTTCGGAAAGCTGCCGATCGACCGCCACGAAGACCTCGCCGAAGGATCCCTCGCCCAGAAGCCTTCTCAATTCGTACCGACACTCCCCATGGTCGAGTTGGGGGCCGAATCCGCAGGGCAACGGCCTCAACTCGGCGTGCACGATGTGATGACGTAGACGTTGCGTAGACCAAAGAGCGTCGTTCAGGGCCGCTGATTCACGGATGGCCCCTTCCAACTCGGGATGCAACCCAGACAAGCGCTGGACCGCGAGATCATCCGCCATCCCTTGCCTCGTCAAATCTCGCAATGCCATGTCGATGGCTGCATCGAGCGGTTCGATTCGATGAATCAGATCATCGAGGGACTGCAGGTATCGTTGCAGGGAAACCGGCTTCTTCTGATGCAAACGCAATCGTCCATCGGCTTCGATGAGGTCGGCAAGATCGGAATCGTCTTGCAACGAGGATCGCTCAAGTATCACATCGAATTCAAGATCTCCCTCCGCTTCGAGATACCAGTCGCTGAGTGTGCGAGACCAACTGGGAGTCTGCACATTCATGCCTGCAAGTCTGGTTGGAACCGTTCCTGCAGCCTTTCCCGAATCTTTTGCCATCGCTTTCGTACTCCCGTGGGCGCCATGTCGATGGATCGCGCAATCTCGTTGAGACGAAAACCATTGAGCCATTGAAAGAGGATTTCCCGATCGATGTCGTCCGAGAACAAGTCCAGCGCGAGTTCCAGTTCGATCTCGAATCCCCCATGCAAGTTCTGGTCGGCGTGTCGAAGACGACGCAGTATTTCCTGAGCCACCAGACTGTCCGGCCCCTCGGCCCTTTGCAGACGGCGGTACATGCGAGATTTGTCGATCACCGCGTTCAAGGCCATACGGAAGACGAGAGCCCAGAGTTGCCTTTCGTTGTTGGCTTCCAGGCTCCCGGCGCTGACGTATTGATCGAGCCGCCGTCCCACCGTGGACAGAATATCCTGGGAATCGAACAGTCTTCGCATGGCCGGGTTCAATTTCCCCCGAATACGCCGACGAATGCGATTGTCGTAGCCCGTGATGAACAACGCCGCGGCTTCACGATCCCCATCCCGCATTCGTTGAAGCAGGTTCTCTACATCGGGCTTCGTATGAGCCTTTTCGATGGATTGATGACGAGTCTGCTTCATCGTTGATACGACGAGTTCATCTCATGTCGCCTTGAAAAAATCAACTCACATCCGACTGAGTACGTTCGCTTCTTTCCGCTGGAGGCACCAACGTCGGTGCTGCCCTTGATTCGGTTTTCAACAAGGAGCGAGCGAAATGTATAATCACTGTAACAGACAGTCTAACCGACCCATTACCGACAGTAGCAAGGAAAACAGTGCGTTTTTCCAGCAAACATCGTGCCTGCAAAGGGTTGCAGGTATTTCCAAGGGAATGTCGATGGTTCCACTTTTCTTTGTTCTTTTGGCTTTCCTGAGTTTTCCTGCTGCCCAAACACTGCCAGTTGAAACTTCAGTTCTGAGCTCAACGAACATCGAGCTTCTTCCTGATCAAGAGCGACGTGCCTCGAGTAAAATCAGGGAATTACTGGAGAAGCTCAAGGAAAATGCTGGGAAAGCCAAGGACAAAGTTGACGGGACAGGAACCCCCGAGGAGCGATCATTCCGCCGGGTCATTCTTGGACTTGAAGATGATCTCGATGCGATCGACGCTGACATCGACAAGCTGCTCGATCCAAACCAGTACCCCAGCCTGAGCCCTTACGATGCCGGCTTCATGGAACCGGTCGGTGTGCCAAATTCGCTTGAAGATCACGCCAGCGTGGTCCTGACCCTGGCCATCGAAGCCCTCGCGGCTTACAACGCCCTGAGTCAACCTTTACGAGATGAAACGGTCGGATCGAAGATAAAGACTATCCAAGCTCTCATGCCTGGCTATCGAGATGACGCCGGTCTCTGAACAATCGTGTGATCGGCTAATTCGAAAAACCACTCTATAAGCCCAGTAGTGGTGTTTTATTCCTGCTCGTTCATTGATTGATGACAGAATGGTATTTTTGCGCTCACATTGAGTTCAAGGTGAGCGTCTCTTATTCAGGGGTTGGTGTTGCCTCACTCGCCATGTCGCGAGTCGCCTTCCCCCTTCTTTTGTGATTGATACCCACCTTCCCTGGGTGTGGTCGATTTCTCGATTCGAGCTCTTTCATTTCTGAAGGAGCTCGTTTTTTACCGATCCAGAAACCCTCACTCTGATTCCATAAAGTGAGGACACTGGCCATGGTCAATGATCATGGAATCCAAAATACTTGTACTGGAAGAGTCCTTACAACCTTCGGCTGAGACTCAAGGACCTGAGTTCATGGCGTCTTAAAATCGATACACGCCGCCAATGAACAAGCCTTGCAGGCCACCATCGAGTTCGAACTCATCATCTTCGATATTCAACTCATAGAGTCGATACCCGAAGAGCAAGCTCATGTGCTCGTTGAAGTAGAAATTCAGGGTTGCCCTCACGGACCAACCGAATCCGTTGTCGGCCCCCAGAACCGGTCCGATGAAGAAGCCTGCTTCGATCTGCAATCGCTCAAGCCAGGAAATCGTCTCCCGAGCCTGCCATTCCAGATCCAACTTCAGGCCCAGGTAGAGATTGAGATAATCTTCTTCGATGACTTCGCGACCGACGCCGACCTGATCGACCATCTGTCGGATGTTGTAGGCCCTTGCCCCCAACGTGGGCAGAAAAGTGAGATCGACCGTCTTGTCGTCCTCGTAGAATTTCCACTGTCGCCTGGCGAGTTCGATTCCGTACGAACTCATGTCGAACTCGGCTCGGTATTCATCGCCCGGCATCAGGGTCAGATTTCCAAAGCCGCTGGTGGAATCAAACGTGCCATGCGTACTCGTGTCAAAATCGAAGCCACTGATCTGCAACTCCCAGAGTTCGTCCTTGATCAACGTCACCTCGATATTGAGGATTGATTCGCTGCCGTTCAGATCCAGATCATCCTTGAAATCGAGATCCCGGGCCGAAGCCATTGGCCCCAACGTCGTCGTTCCCGTCAGCCGGGGCAGATACACGCCCGTGGCAATCCGGAATTCCAGTGCCGGTGTCGAATCATCAAAGACCGCTCCCGTCTGGTCGAAGTCCAAATCCGCATGGGTCAGA
>JAPULD010000185.1 GCA_027295365.1 Planctomycetota bacterium | reverse complement strand
CTCGGGCACGACGTGGGAGTACATTGCCGAGTCGTCCGACAACGACGCCCTCAGCCGGATTGTCGGTCTGGGTACGGTGAACTTCGATGGCAATGGCAACTACGTCAACACCAGCAACAGCGCCTTCTCCATGACCCGGACCAATGGTGCGGTCAGTCCCTTGATCGTGCAGATGGAATTCAGCACTCCCACGGATCAGATCTCGGCGTTCACCGCCGCGGACAGCAGTCTGGCCATGACGTTCCAGGACGGTTCGCCCCTGGGGACGCTCGCGTCGTTCACCATCACCGGCACCGGCCTGATCGAGGGCTCGTTCACGAATGGCCTCACACGAACCGTCGGTCAGATCGCCATGGCGAAATTCCTCAACCCCGAAGGTCTGATCGATGCCGGCGGAGGTGATTTCCTCGAAGGCCCCAACTCGGGCTCGGCCATCGTCACCGAGGCCCTGCAGTTCGGAACGGGTCGCATGATCGGCGGAGCCCTGGAACTGTCCAATGTGGATCTCTCCATGGAATTCATCAACATGATCATGGCCTCGACGGGCTATTCCGCCTCCAGCCGCGTCATATCAACCACCGATGAGTTGATCGATCAGCTCCTGCTCATCGGACGGTAAGTCTCGTCCCCACGATTGATTGGAATGCGATGATCACCACCTCCCGACTCAACGGCAAGCCGCTCGTGATCAATGCGGAGCTCATTCGCACGGTGGAGGAGAATCCCGACACCACGATCACGCTCGTCAATGGCGATCGCATCATCGTCAAGGAATCGATGAAGGAGGTGGTGTCGAAGGTGATTGATTACGGAAGGCATCTGCGCCGGATGATGCCGCCGGGCTGATCAGGAAACTGGAATCCTTACGATCTTCGAGTCGCTTACCCTTCGCCCACGGCGCTGCGCGTGAACGTCTGGCGTTGCATCATCAATTCCAGGGTCTGGCAGACGAGATCAATCTCCCGATCGGTCAGCCTCGTGAACATGGGCAAGGCGATCGTGCGCTCGGCGACGGATTCAGCGACCGGGAAGTCACCCGGTTTGTGATTGAATTTTTCGCGATACGCCGGCAGCAGGGGAATGGGGGGGAAGTAGGCCGCCGCCCCGACCTCATGACGACGCAGGCCCTCGATGATCGTATTCCGATCATCCTCGGTGAAACGATCGCTCAACCGAATCACGTAGACGAACCAGCTCATGAACACGTCCGGCTCGATAGTGGGCACGATGATGTCTGGATTGCCCGACAATCTCCGGGTGTAGGTCTCGGCGACACGCTGACGCTGCTCGATCAACTCATCGAGGCGATTCATCTGCGTGATGCCGAGGGAGGCGTGGAGTTCACTCAACCGGTAGTTGTATCCGATGCAAGTATGGCTGAACCAGGTGCCGAGTTCGGCCTCCGGGTTGTCAACGTCGGATTGGTTCTCGACAGCGCGTCCCTGGTTGCGAAGGCTTCGACATTGATTGGCCAGATTGTCATCGTCCGTGACGATCATGCCCCCTTCGCCCGTGGTGATCTGCTTGTTGGGGTAGAAGCCGAAGATCGCGACGCGGCCGAACTTGCCGATGGGATCACGACCGAGCCGTCCCCCCAGACCTTCGCATGCATCCTCGATCAGGGGGATTTCGTATCGGTTGGCGAGTTGGGATAGTTCAAGCATGTGGGCAGGATTGCCGAACACTTCGACGCCGATGATCGCCTTGGTCTTGTCGGTGATCTTCCGCTCGATCTCCCGGAGGGTCATGTTCAGGGATCGAGGGTCACAATCGACGAAGACGGGCGTCGCCCCCACGTAATGAATGCAATTGGCCGAGGCGATGAAGCTGAACGCGGGGGTGATGACCTCGTCATCCGGGCCGATTCCGAGCGCCAACAAGGCGAGATGAAGTCCGGCGGTTCCGGAACTCACGCCCACGCCATGCGTTCGTTCGCTGCGCTTGGCCACCAGTCGTTCGAATTCCTCCAGCCGGGGTCCCAGGCTGAGGCGACCTGAACGAAGGGTTTCAATGACACCACGAACGTCAGTGTCGTCGATGTCGGGATAGCTGAGGGGGATTTCGTTGCTCACGCGTCGGTGTGTCCTGCTCAAAGTGAAGGTTCGGCTCATTCCTCGTTGAGGATTGTAGTCAAGGTCGGTTCGAGCACGCCGGTATGTTTCAGATAGAACCAACTGGCCTGCGTCTGAAGCGGGTCTGAGACGCCACCACCACTGGCCACGACCAACCCCAGGGCTTTCAGGTCCTTCGTCGAAAGTCGGGGAAGATGCTTGGCCATCAAGAGTAACGTGAGCGAGTCGGGCCGGCCCGAGCCGATCCGTCGGAGCTCACTGGATGCCGGGCCGATTCGAGCGTCGTTGACATCGAACAGTGCAAGCAGGATCGCCTGCTGAAAGACCCCATCGTCCTCGGCGCGACGCAGACGATCCAGGATTTCCTCCAGATGAATTTTCGCGAACTCTGATGCGGCCCGGACGGCCAGGGAGGTCTTGAGTGATCGGATTTTCGGGTCGGCCTCAAGTTGATCGAGTAGTGATCGGTAGACATCGCTCGCCACGTCCGCGTCTATTTCCTCCAGGGAATTCATCGCCCATTGGACGGTCCCACGATGTGCCTGGCCAAGCAGTTCGATGTAGCACGAGGCCATGCGATCGTGCTCCGCCCGGGCTCGGCCCAGGGCGACGATCGACTTGAGCAGATCATCGTCCTGCGGATCGATGGCATCAAAAGTCGAGGCCGGAACGTCGGCGCCCGAGGCCAACAGAAGCAATCCGTAGCGCACCGCCTGACGATGGGAAGGATCCTCCCCCAGGTGCTCGCGCCAGGCCTTCAAGCCAAGAGGCAGGTCCAGGGCGATCAGGGTGAGTACGGCCCGGTACTCGACTTGCGGATGCGGTGATGACTCAAGGATGGCCATGATCCAATTCACCGCGGGAGTGACTTCGTATTGCCTGATGATCTCCAGAGCCAGCAGCAGGTTTTGTATTTGCTCGTTTTTCGAGAGACCAGACAACTGGTTCGAGAAAGTATTGAGTGATCCGGCATTTCCGAGTTTGGCCAAATGACATGAGGCCATGGCGGCAATTCGCAAATTGGCATTGGTTGACCAGGCTTCGAGTTCGGGAACCGGGACTGGCTGATCGAGCTGCAGGAGCTCCCCGATCACCAGAAGCCTCGACAATGGGGCCAGTCGCTCATCCACCGCCAATTGAAGCAGGTCTTGTGTTTCAAACAGATCAAGATCAAGGCCGTTGGCGATGACCGCCTCCTGCGCCAGTTGATCGAGTGTATCGATCTGGTCGGGATCGATTCGCTTCGGGTCATTCAGTTCCGCCAAGGCCAGGACCGAATGGACCTGGACCTGCCAATCCTGATGATCAAGCAAATGTTGGAACAGGGGGCGCGATGCCGAATCGGCCAATTGACGCAACGCCGTCAGGCGAGTCAGATGGCTGCCATCTCGTTGGGTCGTGATCGCCATCCGCAGATTGCGGACGCACGCATCCTCTGTATCGTCAGCCATCGCTGACGAAAGGAGCAGGAGCGGTACAAGACAACCGACATTCCATGACCTTCTGAGGCATCGCATGCCGCCAGTGTACTCGAAGCGGCGTTTTGATCGCGAGCCAGACACGAGGTCCGATCAGGATTTCCCCGTGGCCTTGAGAATTTCGTGGCGCAGCTGGTCAACGAGCTCCCGCAAGGGCAGGGGCTTTTCCGTTCCACCAAGATCGATCGGCTTGTTCTCGACCATCTGCTTCTTCAGCCTCTGGGCGGCGGTGTGGACCGTCGAGTGATACGATCGTCCCAGTTCCCGGGCAATCTCGGGGTAGCTCTGGGTGGTCAGTTCTCGCCCCAGATAGGCGACCAACGCCCGAGCGAGCACCACGCGTCGATGTCGGCCACTGCTCATCAGATCGGCCTTGCTGATGGCGAGCCGCTCGCAGACATGGCCCAGGATCGTGTTCATGCGCACCGGAGTGGAAGGCTGCCAGCCCTGATCCTTGAACAGCTGCTCGGCCAGCACCAACCCGATCTCGTTGTGATTCGTGCCGTCGCCTTCCTCGTCGTGGCGATGCACAAGCGTCTTGAGGGCAAAGAGCTTCGTGATGGATCCCTCCAATTCACGGATCGAGCCCACGCAATGGGTCGCAATCTCCTCGGCTGCGGCCTCGGAGATGTTCAAGCCCCGGGTCAGGGCGAATTTGTGAATCAGTTCCAGCCTCGTCGTGCGTCCGGGCCGGTCGATCTTGACCACCATGCCCGAGAGGAAACGACTGATCAACGCCTGGGAGAATTTTCGAATGTGTCGAGGATGCTCGTCCGACGCCATGGCGATGCGAGCCCCGGCCAGATCGAGTTCGTCGAGGGTGTGGAGGAATTCGCTCTGGGTGCGAACCTTGTTCGAGAAGAAGTGAACATCGTCAATGGCGAGTAGGTCGAGCTTGCGCATTTTCGCCCTGAAGGAATCGAGTGTCCCGGCCCGGATCGAGGCGATGTATTCGTTTGTGAATTGTTCGGCGGTAAGATATCGAACTTTCTGAGGTCTCCCCGTGATCTCGCCAAATCGCTGGCCAATGCTCCGGAGTAGGTAGGTCTTGCCGAGGCCGCATTCGCTGTGCAGGAAGAGGGGGGAGATCAGTTGAGCATCGTCGTCTTCGACGAGTCTGATTGCCGAGGAATGGGCGAGTCGATTGCTCTCGCCCACGATGAATTCACTCAAGAGTCGCACCGTGGGGACACGAACCGTATGTCGACTCGTCGTCTTGCCCGAGGATCCTGAACGACGAGCGGACGATCGATCCTCGACCGGGTCGAGTTCCGATGGCTTTCGGGTCGTTTCCTGGCGACCAAAGAGGTCCGGCGCGACATGGACCTTGATGCTGGCCTGATTGCCCAAGGTCTCCTCGGCAATGCCCTTCAGGTCCCCTGAGAAGTGCTTGTCGATCCAGTTGGCGACAAACTCACTGTCCGTGGCGATGTCGAGGAGGTCGCCTTCGACCTTCATTTGGGCATGGCCAAACCACATGTCGTAACGGTGCGAGCCGATGCGTTGGGTGAGCTTCTCGGTGATGAGCTTTCGTGATCGGGTGGGTGAGTTTCGTTTTGATTGGCTGGGCACGGATCAACTCCTGGGGCGATTGACCAGAACGTCATGGGGAGTGGGCGCAGGGCACCCTCGCGGTCGATCCCGTGAGGTGAAAGGGCACCGATCGCGCGACCGTCCAAGACGTCAGGTCGAAGTCATCAAATGTGTTTCGGGTCCATCCACGTAGCCGATCGGGGTGGTTTTCGCCATCCGTTCGGCTTCCCTCCACATGCAACCATGATACGACTCTCGCTGATCGATTCGGGTGACGATACTCGAGTCGAAGACCGAATCGGGCGTGTCATGCGGTGATCGAATCCGTGAGTCGCGTCACGGTTGCACTGCGTTCGCCCATCCTTGGGCGACTTGCGAAGAGTACTCTCGATTCAATCGCGCACAAGAGTGAAACATGTATCATCATGCGTCGTCGGGACGGAATCCCCCATTCTTCCGGGCCAAATAAATTTCAAAAAGATGTCATCCACGACTTGTCATCTTTTGTCAATGCTTGGTGGAAAAGAAGTGAACCCATGTCGATTACGCTGAAAATCAAGCGTCTTTCGAGCGCAATGATCTGATCAACGCGCGCCGGCGCAACACCGCTCGAAAACCGGCGCGACGATACAACTCCTGCGCTGGCGCATTGTTTTCGTCAACCGCCAACGTGACGTTGTGCTCCCGACGCCCCACGAGTGCGTTCAACCCATGCGTCAACAGACGACGACCGAGTCCCCGCCCCCGGGCGTTCGGCGCAAGACCCATGTAGACCAGTTCAACCGCGTGACTCGCCGGTGCGGGATTGAGAAGCAAGACGCCCCTGGGCTGACCATCGACATTCAGTATGAACCAGAGGGATGGATCGAACTCACCCGAAGCGCGATGCCCTTCGAGGATGTCCCGCGTGTCCCTCAGTCCGAAGAGCCCCGGGCAATCAAGCGTGTTCGTGTACGAATCGTCGAGAATGCGCTCGAGTTGGACATTTTGATCGTTTTTGTACGTCGTGATCGTGACATCGTCGGGCCAAGCGGACTCTGGTTCGATCAGGCGGGTCGGGAGGGGGCGTTCCAGATAATGAAGCGTGGCCAGGGGCGTGAAGCCGGCCCGAAGGTAGGCATCATGCAAGGATTTCTCCGAGGGCTCAAGCAATGCCTGAGCCAGATCCAGCTCACCCTCGACAAGTTCGAGACAGGCGTGCTTGATCACCCCCGCCACGGAGCGAATATCGCCTTCCTTGGAAGGATTGGTCGAGAACATCATGCAGGTACGCCCCGGGCTCGGGACACACAGGGTCGAATGAAGCAGATTGCCCTGATGATCGGCTCGGGCCCAGAATTTTTTCAGGTCGATCTGATTTTCGGAGGCGAATTGGATGAATCTTCGGGCGTGTTCAGGGTCAGCTTTCTGGTCTGCCGCGGTCAGCCTTTCCACCCCCTCAATCAGCCGATCAGCCCCAATTTGAAGAATCGGACCGTCCGGATCGTCGGAAGGTTGCAACTGACTAGGATTGGCGTGCGAAATGGACATAGGAATACTTTGACCTGACCACCCCTTAGCGGGTACATTATGGGTTTTCCGGACTCAGGAGTCATCCCCGATGACGATGATTCGAATCAACTTGACTGTTTTTCGTCCATCTCTTGTCTCAATTCTGGCCCTGCTTGTTCTCACGGCAAGCTTGGGGGCCTATCCCATTCCTGCTTCAGTCCCATTCCGATGGGAATTTAAGTACGAGAATGGCCCGCTTCGTCTTTATATTGATGAAGAATCGGGAGAGGCTTTCTGGTTCATGACCTACAAAGTCACGAATCGAACGACTCGAGATCGCATCTGGGCACCGAAATTCACGCTTTTTACGGATGCCGGTGAGATTCTCGAATCTGGCAAGGATGTCCCGACCAGTATCACGGCGGAAATCCACACGCTGCTCAAGAATCAGTTTCTTGAGAAGCAGAATGAGATCATCGGCGATCTGCTCCAAGGCCCTGAAAATGCCCGTGAGGGACTGGTCCTCTGGCCGGCTCGATCGCTGAACGTCAACGAGATGACTGTTTTCATCTCTGGGGTCAGCGGTGAGAGCATTCGGGTCCGGAACCCCATCACTGGCGAACAAGTCTTTCTCTATAAGACACTCCAGCGGAACTACCTCATTCCTGGCGATGCCCTGGCCCGAGGAACTGAGGCCATCGGTCTGGTCGAGGAGCATTGGATTCTTCGTTGAATCCGGTTTTCGCCATCCCAAGAGCTTTTTTCAGAAGCCAAGTCCACTGGACTTGGCTTCTTTATTTGGCTAACCTGCCCGACTCGATACTTTTCATCGAGAGGCCCAGGATTCTCTTGAATCCTTGTTTTTGCCCTGTGATCCCTGAGGAGATCCTCCATGGCCCATAAAAAGGCAGGCGGC
>JAPULD010000184.1 GCA_027295365.1 Planctomycetota bacterium | reverse complement strand
GATGAATACGAGATTTCGGAACAGCCGCATGATGCTCAAGACCTCCCGCCGCCGGTCAGGCGACATCGATTCGGTGGCGTGCCCTGCAGATACCCGAAGAACGTTGCTCGATTCCTGGAGAGGGTCGATTGTTCAGGCATGACATTCGCCTCACTGCCTTGAAGCATAATCTGAACATGCCTCGGCGTGAGCGAATGCCCACAAAGATTTGTCAGTTTGGGGGATATGGTTTCATGTCCTGCTGGTGAATGATCCGAGTGTGGGCCAAGGCGTCAATTGATCTATCATTGAGCACCTTGCACTTGGTTTGAGATTCGAAGGAAGACCCGATGCTCAATCGTCTCATGATCGTGTTCACCACAGCCGGGCTCCTTGGCATGACCATGCTGGTCAATCTGTCGGGGTGTGCAGGCGAGGCGGAGCCTAAAGATTCGAGCGTCGTGGAGTCCCCGGTTGAGGAACTTCCTGAAGCCTCCAGCTACGTACCAATCCCCGGGTATGTACCCTTGCTCGTCGATGCCACCGGTGATCATCATCCCCATACGAATCGCCTGATCGACGAAACAAGTCCTTACCTGCTTCAGCATGCCCATAACCCGGTGAACTGGTATCCGTGGGGACCGGAAGCGTTCGAAGCCGCTCGACGTGAGGACAAGCCCATCTTCATGAGCATCGGGTACTCGACGTGCTACTGGTGTCATGTGATGGAGCGTGAGAGTTTCGAGAATGAACAGGTGGCCGCCTACATGAACCAGCATTTCATCTCGATCAAGATTGATCGTGAAGAGCGGCCTGATGTGGATGCCATCTACATGGCGGCCGTCCAGGCGATGACGGGGCGTGGAGGCTGGCCCATGTCGGTGTTTCTTGAGCCTGAGACGCTCAAGCCGATCTTCGGGGGCACCTATTTTCAAAAACCGAGATTCATGGCGCTCTTGCGAAAGATCAAGGATCAGTGGATCGGACAGCGTGCGCAACTCCTGGCGCGCGCCAATGAGATTGCGGACAACGTAAGCCGGCGCCTCGGGGCTCCTTCGCCACCCCGAGCCATCGGGAAGGGGAACGTTGACAACACCGTCCTCCGGTTTCTCTCCAACTTCGATCCGCTGAATGGCGGCTTCCGTCGCGGCGCTCCGAAGTTTCCGATCCCCACCAATCTACAATTGCTCATGTATGCGGGGTGGGACAATCCCGACTTGCGTCAGGCCCTGTTGGTGACGCTGGACCGTATGGCCATGGGCGGAATCTACGATCAGATCGGGGGCGGTTTTCATCGCTATAGCACCGATTCTCGCTGGCTGGTGCCTCATTTTGAAAAGATGCTCTACGACAACGGGCAACTGGCTTCCGTGTATGCCGAGGCGTTCGATCGGACCGGCGACCCTTTCTATGGCGAAGTATTGCGGGAAACGCTGGATTACGTTTTGCGCGAAATGAGGGGTGAAGGGGGACGACTTTACAGTGCCCAGGACGCCGAAGCGGGTCAACGCGAGGGGAGCAGTTATGTCTGGACGAAGGATCAAGTCAAAGCCGTTCTGTTCGATGCTGGACTTGAGAATGAGATCGAATTGGCTTTTCAGACCTATGGTTTGAACGGGCCTCCGAATTTTCTTGATCCACATCATGCCCAGGAAGGGCGAAAAAACGTGCTCTTTATGACCAACCGGCCCGGCGTGCAGGCACAACAGCTTGGGGTGTCACGGAGTGAGTTCAAAAAACGAATTGAGAATGTCAAGAAGGCATTGATGATGGCGCGCTACGGACGCGTACAGCCGATTACCGATGACAAGACTTTGGTCGCGTGGAGCGGATTGATGATCGCCGGACTTGCCGATGGTGGTCGAGTGTTGAATGAAAAGCGGTATCTCCAGGCGGCTCGCGATGCGAGCGCGTTTATCCTCACGAACATGCGCACCCCCGAAGGCCGTTTGCATCGAACGTACCGTTCAGGTCAGGCGAAAATTGATGGCATGTTGGAGGATTATTCGTTCTTCTGCCGTGGATTGATGGCCCTGCATCGAGCGACGGGTGACGAGATGTATGTCCAGCGCGCGATCGAGTTAATGGATGTTGCCCGTCGTCTTTTCTGGGATGACTCTCATGGAGGCTACTTCGATACGCTCGAAGGTCAGACGGACTTGTTCGTTCGCACCAAATCCACTCGCGATGGAGTCGTGCCGAACGGAAACTCAGTCATGGTGCATACGCTCCTTGACCTGTATGAATTCACGCATGATCCACGGTACCTCACCGATGCGGCGGCCACGATGGCGTTTCTCAGCCGGAAGGTTACGGCTCAACCGACCGACGCGGCGATCGCGGTCCTGGCGTTGAATCGATTCGTTGCCTCGTATGCGGAATATCTTCCCACCCAATCACAACGTTCGGCAGCCTTCCTTTCGCCGCCTCCGGGGCCGGTCACGATCACCACCAGTACGGACAACGTTCGCATCGCACCTTCTCGGCCGGGCGAAGTTCAGGTCACGCTTCAGATCGGCGATGGCTACCACGTCAACGCGCATGAACCGGGTGATGATCTGTTGATCGGGTTGACCATTCGAACGATCGGCCAGGGGTACGAGGCGAACGTCGCCTACCCGGATGGCGAATCGTATCGTGGCCCTCTGGGAGGTCGTGAGATTCGGGTGTACGAGGGTCGCGTCACGATCCCAATTCGGATCAGTCAGACCGAGTCGGCCCAAGGCCCCTGCAAGCTCTTGATCGAGTACCAGGTCTGCACGGATCGAGTATGTCTGGCGCCGATGAACCTGGTCTTGCCGATCACGATCCTCAGCACGTCAAGCGACGATAGAGCTCAGCATTGAAACCAGCTCAGACTCAAGATCGGATGTGGAGTGACTGAGGGTTTCGAGCCTAAAGAAATTTCAGATCCGGATTCGGACGAATATCAGCCCAAAGTCTTACAAGGCATGGCATTGTCTTGAGTGCAAATCAGCGTTGATGGGCGTAAAAGTGGCCTTGCCGATGATTTTGATGCATTCGGGAGGGGAATCTGATAGAAATGGGATTCACAACATCCAACTATTTCTCATCCATTGTGCCGATGACTTCGCGTCATCACAAAGATTGTGAATGTATGGATGTCAACAAGTGGATTTCACGCCGAAAAGAATTCGAGGCGTACGCTGGAACGCGGCGGTGTTTGAAGGGAACACTGGAGATTCATTAACGAAACATGCGTGAGTCAAGTTGCTCAGGCAGGAGATAGATGTGACAAACAATGAGGCCACGAATGCCCATCGTTGTGAAGCAGATTCAGTCAAGAGTTCAGTCCTTTCAAAACTCACGCCTCGCGAGTATGAAATACTTGACCTGATTGGACGTGGTCTTTCCACCGCGGAAATTGCCAGCCAGCTTCACCGAAGTGAAAAAACGATCAAATCCCATCGCCTCGCGCTGGGACGCAAGCTGAAGGTTTCCAATCGCGTCGCGTTGGCCCGCATCGCCATCGAGGAGGGTCTGGCCCCGTTGAAAACCGTCAGTGCTGAAACCAGTCACAGCAATCGTCAGTTCCGTGAGGAAATTGCGCAGCACGAACGTGCCCAGCAGGCCCTGCTGGCTCTGGACGCGGGGACCGAGACCGCCACGGGTGAGGATTTCTTCAAGTCGCTCGTGCGGCATCTCACGGAAGTGTTGGACGTGAAGTTTGCCCTGATCGGTGAATTGAACGGCAACGTCCAAAAGGAGATCCATTCGATTTCCGTAAGACGATGTGGAGCGGATGTCGAGAATTTTTCGTTCAAGATCACGAGCACGCCTTGCGAGCACATCCTTCAAAAAGGCATGTGCTTCAATCGGAAGGTCGTTAAAGACGATTTTCACATCCCCGAATCGTTTGGCATGCCCAACGTCAGCAGCTATCTGGGAACCGCCTTGCTTGACACGCAAGGCACGCCGATCGGCGTTCTGATGGTTGCCAGCGACAAGGAGATTGACGAGTCCATCAAGCCTGAATTGATCCTGAGTATTTTCGCGGATCGGACGGGAGCCGAACTGCAGAGGCTCAAGATGGAAGTGCAACTTCGACACAGCGAATCCAGGCTTGCCGAGGCTCAGCGAATCACTCATCTCGGGCATTGGGATTGGGACATCGTAAACGACAAGGTTGAGTGGTCTGATGAAGTGTTCCAGATCTTCGGTGCACAAAGGGGAGAATTCACCGGTTCTGAAAACGCGTTTCTAAGCCGAATCCACCCGGAGGATCGATCTCGTGTGGTTCAAGCCATTGATGCCGCGCTGTACAAGCGATCGCCGTATCGCGAGGAATTTCGCTTGCTGCGCCCCGATGGCGAGATCCGTCACGGAATCTCGAGAGGTGAAGTCACCTACGATTCGACGGGACGTCCTATTCACATGCTCGGGACGGTGCAGGACATCACGGAACGCATCCGAACCGTGACCGCCCTTCGTGACAGCGAACAACTGCATCGTCTGATCGCGGAGAACGTCCCTGCTTTGATGGCCTACGCCGATCGCGATCTTCGATACCGCTTTGTCAATGAACGATTCGCGGCATGGTTCGGTCTGACTCGGACGCAACTCATCGGGCAATCGGTCCCGGACATCATCGGAGAGAAGAACTACAACATCCGGAAGGACCAGATCGAACGGGCCTTGCGCGGTGAGATGCAATCCTACGAACAGGATTCGACGGGGGACGGCACCCATGAGGAGCGATGGTTCAACGTCGTCTGCGCCCCCGACATCGACCAGGAAGGTGCTGTCCAGGGAATTTATTTTCTCATCACGGATATCACGGAACAGAAGCGGACTTCCGAGTCGCTCCGAGAGATGTGCGAATCAATGGGCCTCCAATTCCGGGAACAGCGGCGCGAACTCTGCGACACCAACGCGGAATTGAATCGGGAGATTCGACTGCGTCTGGAAATTGAGGACAATTTGCGGATCGCCCAGTCTCATCTTCAAAGCCGTCTGCTGGCCCGATCGGCGGTCATGTATACCAGTGAGCCGGGTGGCGATTTCGGCGCAACATACATGAGCGAAAACGTACGAGACATGCTCGGATATGAACCCGAGTCGTTCGTCGGGCAAAACACCTTCTGGAACAATCACATCCATCCGGACGATCTTGATCGCGTCATCGAAGGCTTGACGGCACTGAACGAAGGCAAGCGTTTCGTGCTTGAGTACCGATTCCTCCATCAGGACGGGACGTATCGCTGGCTGTACGACGAGTTGAACACCATCTTCGACGATGAGGGCACGCCCATCGAGATCATGGGATTCGTTCTGGACATCACGGATCGAAAGAATTTCGAAATCGACCTTCAAAGGGCAACTCGGGGACTTGAGCATCGTGTGGATGAACGCAATCGGGAGTTGAGCATCGCCCATGAAGCCCTCAGGACCGAATCAAGCCATCGCACCAAGGCGGAGGCGGGACTTCAGGCCGTGCTCAAGGGAACCGCATTCGCCACGGGTGAGGAGTTCTTCAGGGTTCTGGTCGAGCACCTCTCCGAAGCGGTGGGTATGTCGCGTTCGTTTCTGTGTGAATTGAGCGATTCCGAAGCAGGCACACTCCAGGTGGTCGCCACTTGGCCCAACCACGAAGTCCTGGATCCGAACATGTCGTACGAGTTCGCCGAGACGCCTTGCGAAATAGTTCTTCGGGATGGTTTTTATTGTCATCCCGCCGACATCCAGACGCATTTCGCCCAGGACGATTTTCTACGTGACTCCGGAGCGGAGAGTTATCTTGGCATGGCTCTACAAGACTCGAAAGGCCGACGGATCGGGGTGTTGTCCGTCCTGGGCGAACAACCCATCACCAACCCTGACTACGCCGAGTCGATCCTGAAGATTTTTGCATCGAGGGCCTCCGCGGAATTCCAGCGCATCCATGCCGAGCGTCTGGTGGTCTCAAGCCAGGCGCGAGAGAAGGCCATCCTCGCCTCAACCCTCGATCCCCTGGTGGTCATCGACATCCAGGGCATCATCCAATCCGCCAGCCGATCAATGGAAGACGTCTTCGGCTGGTCAGTCGAAGAACTCGTCGGACGGAATATCAATATTCTCATGCCCGAACCATATCGGACGCAGCACAACGAGTCTTTCAAGCGGTTTCGGGCGACTCAAGACTCCAAAGTCATCGGCAAGACACTGGAATTTCAGGGTCTGCATCGGAACGGAAACGTGTTTCCAATCGAATTGACCATCTGGAGCGACGGTACTCCCGGGGAGGCTGGTGCCGTCTTCACCGGCATCATTCGCGACATTTCGAAACGAAAGGAATCGGAGTCAAATCTTCGCATGAGGGTCGAGTCTGAGTGACGGATTCAGCAGGATCTGAATTCCTGCATCCGCAGACATCAACTCGATCAAGCTCTCCAGGTCCGAAGCGCTTCCGTCTAGTGAATCAAGCCTGAAGCAGGCGAATCAACTTCTCCGGATCGATACTGCCTCCGGTCACGATCGCCACGCGGCAATTGCGAGAATGACCATCGGCTTGCACCGCCGCCGCGACGGCCAGGGCCCCTGAAGGCTCAACCACCATCTTGTTGCCAAGAGCCAATCTCCGAACCATGTCGCCCACCGACGACTCGGAGACCAGCACGCAATCGTCCACGAGATCACGCAGCAACGGAAACATCTCATCCGTGATGTAAGGTACCGCCACGCCATCGCAGATCGTCTCGCATTCGACCTGCATGGGTTTGTCCGCTCGAAGACTGGCATGCAGCGCGGGACATCCTTCGGGCTCGACCGCGATGATCTTCACCTCGGGTTTGATCGCCTTCAGCGTTGAGCCCACCCCCGCCGACGGGGATGTAGACCGTCTCAACGTCAGGGCAGGCCTCGACGATCTCCAGGGCCATGCTGCCGTGCCCGGTCATGACGTCGCGATTGATCCAGGGGTGGATGAACGAGAAGGGCTC